>JACIZP010000001.1 GCA_014359355.1 Calditrichota bacterium
GATCGGGGTATGACCACTTGACCACAACCCGATCGGCGTCGCTGATCACCTCCAGATCGGGCGGAGGCGGCGGGTCGGGAATATCCAGCCCCCGGCTCCACGCCCAGTACGCGCGGTCCAAGACCTTGAACAGCGAGTCGCGCCCCGTGAGCACCCAGGCCTTCTTCTCTTCGTCGGTGATCTGCCCGCGGAACCACGCCTTCCCTATGCTGTCTGCCATCTCCCACGACAGCGATCCCACGCCGATGGCGTACACGACAGTGATCGAATCATAGCGACCAATGGCAGCGTTCTTGGTCAGCCGATAGGGCCCCACGGTGATGAAGCGCATCGGGCCCTTTTCCGGGCTGGTCGCCCACCCCTCGGTGATAATGTCCCTCGGGAACTTGCCGCGGCTGTCGTGGCCGATGTAAGTGTCGCGCAGCCCAAAGTCGCGCCGTCCCCAGAGGTCCTTGACGATGCCTGCGTGCGGCATCGAGTAGGGCTGCGCCGGATCATCGGCTGGATTAGTGGGGGAAGTGCAGGCATAGAGCAGCGCATAGCCAGGCACCTGCGGCGACATCAGATGGCCTGTGGTCCGGTCTGGGTCGCCGGTGTGGTCATTTCTGCCGTTGGGATAGGCGGCGCTTCCGCCGAGGGTAGAGTCCCAATAGTAGGCGACCTTCAGGGTGTCGCGCGCGCGGCCAGCCACCAGCTGCGACTTGCGCGCGAACCAGCTGTCCAAGTCGTCTTCTCCCTCATAGGCAAAGTGGCCGAACACCTCGTATTCGCCGGCCTTGGAGGGGCCAAAGCTAAAAGCGACTGGCCACCAGAGGCGAATGGTCTGGTCCGGGAACACATCCTCCGGGCCTGGGTTTTCAATCGGCCGTCTGGTCTCGCCCGTGAACTTGTAAGTGCCTTTCCAAATGATGTAGTCCTGGTGATTGGGGTTGCTGAAGGCATAGACCTCCACGTGCGTGCGAATGCCCCAGAAGGGGAGGATATCTTCCCAGACGGCTGCGAGGTCCGGCTTCAGCTTGGGGTCCACCTGCCAGCGATACTCGCGGTAGAGGGGCACGCCGTCCACGGTCACATAGGGTGGGCGATAGCGGCGGATCTCCCACGACCAGTCGTTCACCCCGTTGCTCACAAAAGGGGTAGGGATGATTTTTCGATTGCCCTTCTGGTCCACACAGCCGCTGTCATCCAAGCAGATGGGGTTGAAGATCTGGTACAGCAGCTGCGAATGCCACTGATCCTGGGGGTAGAAGAAGATCTCCGTCTTTTCCGGGCCAGTGCCGGTGAGCATCCAGCTGTACTGCGTGGTGAACTGCCCCTCGCCGTTGAGCTTCTTCATGTCGAGCTTGATGGCGTTCACGTCGATGAACAGCGGCGGGCCATTGTAGTCCTTCTGCGACCACAGGGAACCCGCGGTGCTCCAGAGGAGCAGGCTGGCGAGTGTAACACAAAACACCTGTCGCCTCATTGTTGCTTCTCCTAATTGGTCATCCATAGGCAATGGTCGTCCAAAGAGCCTCCGACAGTCATCGCACAATCACGACTTTCCTGGTGAGGGCAGTAGAGGCCGTCTGCAGCCGGCACACGTACGTGCCGCTGGGCAGGCCAGAGACGTCTACAGGCACGCGTTCTTCCCGATCGGCATACGGTGCGAACTCGCACTCCCACACCATTCTTCCGGTAATGTCGTACAGCTGCAGCTGTGCCGGGCCGACTTGCGGCAAGCGATAGAGCACGGTGAGAGAAGCATTGCAGGGGTCAGGGTAGCAGTGCAAGAACGGCTCTGCTGGCCTGCCCACTTTCTGCGCCACTGCCGCGGGGGTGAGTAGCCTGCGGCCCACCGTGCCTAAAAGCACCTGCTGGCCGCCGACAACGTCCTGCCCCAGCGCCCACACGATCGCTCCGCCCAGTCCTTTGGTCTCGATGTATGCGCACTTAAGTGCCACTGAGGTGGTGTCGTCAAAGCTCAGGAGCATCGTACCACTGGGATTGGTGAGGTAAGGCACTTGCGCTGCCTCATCCCAGTGGCGGATCCAGCCTCCCAGGGCAAGGGCAACCACGCCGCTGTACCAGACCTCGCCGCCGCCGGTGCTGGGAGAGTACAGGCTGGTGGCATTGAACAGCCGTCCATAGAAGGGGACGCCGATGAGCAGCTTCTCCTTGGGCAGCCCAACCGAAAGGAGGAAGGTCACCGCCTCATGTACCGAGCCACACCGGTCTCCGCCAGAGGCGTAGAGCGGCGCATTGTGCCCAGCGTGGGTAGTCCAGCTGCCGTGAAAGTCGTAGGTCATGCATCCCAGCCAGTCCAGGTGCGGGGCGAGGGCGAGGTAGTCGTACTGGCCCACCGTCCACGACCCCGCAGGCACCGCCATGGAGAGTAGCCTGGAGGGGGCCATGCCGGCGAGAGCCTGGCGCAGCTCCCTGACCAGCGCCGTCAAGTTGCCGCGATCCGAAGATGCCGGGTACTCCCAGTCGAGGTCCACGCCGTCGTAGCTGTACGTCTGGCACATGTCGGTCACCGCCCTGATAAAGCGCGCCCTGCGTGCCGGGTCAGCAGCCATGGGGGAAAACCCGTCCGACTGCCCCCAGCCGCCAAGGGAGAGGAGGGCCTTCTTGCCGGCGCCGTGCACCGCCGCCACCAGCCCCGTCGGATCGAAGTCAGGGTAGGAGGCAATGGACCCGTCGGCCTGGGGCCAGGCGAAAGCATGGGCCACGTGGGTTACCCTGGCGAAGTCGATTGCAGCAGGCGGAAAACTCTGCTGCACCCAGGAAGGGTAATAGCCCACGACGATGCGCGTTCCCGCCAGGGAAGAGCTCACGAATGCAATGCCCATGAGCGCCCCACATAGGAGGAATGCGCCTCGCTGTGCCCTGGATTGTAGGCCAGACAGGTGCAAAATGGCCCTCAGAGATTGATGCGCAACCCGAGCAGCACCCGGCGCGGGTTCAGGAACAACGGCGCCGTGAACCAGCCGATGTC
>JACIZP010000002.1 GCA_014359355.1 Calditrichota bacterium
GTAGTTCTGCGTCAATTCGAACTTGGTCGGAAGTGCGGCACCGAGCTCTTCCACAGAGACCTCGATGGCCTTCTTGTAGTAGGCTGCAATCCACAGGTCGACGTCTATGCCCCAAGAGAAGGTTGGGTTGAGCGTGGTGCCAAAGTCGTTGTAGGAGCCGTCACCGAAGCGCTCCCACGCCCTGTTGGCACCATTGCCCTCACCGTCCTTGTCCATGAAAATGGCAAAGGCGTCGTTGGCCGTGGCCGGCCACTCAAAGCCAATGAACACCGGGCCCGTGACGCGCAGCGGCGCACTGAGGAAGAACAGGTTGCCTGCGCCGGTGGTGTCCAACACATCCGTGGTGGTCACCAGTGAGGCCAGCAGCGAATCCGGCGCCCCGTTGGCGGCAACGGTCTTGACCACCAGCGTCAGGGTGTCCGGCGTGTCGACGACCTCCTTGTAGGCAAAGTAGTAGCGGAAGCCGAAGAGCTCGTCACCGGTCTTGAAATCGAACCGCTGGTACTTGCCGATGTCGCCATAGCTGTTCGTACCTGCGATCCACCCGGAGCCATATGGATTCGGCGCCAGAGTTGGGGTATTGCCGTAGAACAGCGTATCCAGGCGCTGTACCACAAAGTTCGGATTGTTCGAGAACGCTGCCAGGCCATTGTTGGTGCCCATGATGTAGTAGATGATCGTGTTGCCGTCGACCGGCGCCACATCCACCGAACCCGTGCCGTTGAGGTTGGAGGCCCGACCGATGGACGGCGAGAAGGCAACTTGGCGCGCTAACTCATCGCCCCAAGCAACATCCACCACGATCAGCTTCTCGGCATTCCCTTCACCGGGCAGGTCGGGGATGTACCCAACGACTGCCTTGTGCTTGCCGTGCTCGAAGTACTTGATCTTGCTCACGCCGGTTGGGAACACCGTGGTGGCAACAGTGTCGATCACCGACCCGTCCGCACGCAAGTGCACCAACGGCCTCCCGTACGACTTGACGTAGACGGACCCGTCAGGGGTTTGGGCGATGTTCGGCAAGGTGCTGAAAGAGCCGCCGGAGCCCAAAGTGATGACCTCAGCCGTGAACGTCTGGCCGTTGTCCGAGGTGGTGAACTTGACGTAGCGGTCGCTGTTGGCCACGCCCGCATAAATGGTCAGCGTGTTGTCACTCGCCTTCCCGTAGACGCTGATCATGTCGCCCATGCGGCCCGTGGTCCCGGTGTAGCTGATCGCCGTCGTCGGTGTAGCCGTCTCGCTATCCCAACGGTACACGGTAAACGGTGTGGCCGCGGCGTCCAGCGTCATGTTGCACACGAAGATGACGCCGTCGTCTGACACATCCACCGCGTTGACCGGGAAAAAGCCCACGGGTGGCTGCGGCGCCTCCATCACGCCGAGGCTGTCGCCGCTAAACGCGTCGTAGATTACCACACGATGCGGCGTGCCAGAGCGCGTCACCACATAGAGCCGGTCGTTGCCGTTCACCTTGCCGTAGGCCATGCCGCGGGTGTAATTGGCGGGCGCGAAATAGGCAGGCAGTGTGCCGGCAGCCTGGGTCTTCGCCCACAAGGGCGTGAGCTGGGTGGCCGGTTCCACCGGTACCACCGGTTCGGTGACCGAGAAATTGTCAAAGATTACTGTGCCGGGTGTGGCATTGTAGACGTAGATGCCCGGGTAACCTTCGGTCAAGAATGGATTCGTGTCCGCGTACGGACATCCAGGCAACAGCATGCCATCGATCCACACCCAGAACAGGTTGCCGATCACCGTGACCTTGAAGTTGTGCCACCCGGTCTGCAGCGCCGGAAAGTCCACCCCGGGGTTCCAGTACTTGCTGATGTGCCAGTTGGCGCCATCGTACCCCTGCAGGCGGATCTGGCCGTTGTCGCTGGCCGTGGAGTTGCGGAACACCACCCGGTAGAACTTTAGCTCGTCATGCGCCGACTTGATCGCCAACCCGGTGTACAGTGGAAAGACCGGATCAGGCGGGCCGACCAGGTAGATGTCCGCCGAAATGGTGTAGTCCTTGAAAAGCGCGTTCTTCACGTGCGCGATGCCTGTATAGCCCGAGTCGGTGAAGACCAATACGTGGCTTCCCCAGGAACTCCCCGTGGAGTCGGCAATGGTCAGCGTCGAGGGACCAGTGGTGGCGTTGAACTCCCAATTCAGGTCAAAAGTGCCGTTGGTGGCGCCTTCGAAGATGGGGAGTTCATAAACCACGGGCGGAAGCGGCATAAAGTCTTCCCGGAACCGCCCACGCAGCGAGTAGCCATCGTCGTACCGAGTCGCCGAGGTGGTGTACTGGTCACACAGGGCGATGAGGTTCATCGGGCCGGTTGGCGGCGTCCACCCATCCAAGTCGGTCTCTTTGTCGATGAAGATGTAGGTGGTATCCACGCCGTCCGTGACCAGCACCCTGTTTGTGCTGCTGCTGTTCTGGCCCTCCGGAGGCCAGGCCTCAGGATTGACGATCCAGACGTTGTTGAGCTGGACCAGCAGCGCCTCATTCTCCTCATTGAGCTCGGGGATGGTGATCAGCTTGGGCGTCAGCACTATGCCGCTATCTACCACCGTCACGTCACTGGCTGAGGCCGGCACGATCTCGGTGATACCGCGGTACTGGTCGATCTTGCCCTTGACCTCTACCAGGTCGCCCACCTTCAGGTTGAGGCTCACCGTGCCTGAGTAGAGGACAATGCCGGCACTCCCGGGATCCTGCATGTAGTACTGCGCCCGCGTGCCAAAGTTGGGCGAGTTGATGACACCGCGCAGGGTCACTTCCTGCCCAAGAAGGTCTGGCCGCAAGTCACCATCGGCGTCGACCCGCGCCTCTGCCACAGTGAGAGGGTGGGTGGGCGGCTGCAATTCGACTGCACCCTCGTCCGCACCCATGTAGGGGTAGGTGGCCGACCTGGGATCGCCATCGATGTCTGTCGTGACGGAAGCAATAGGCGTCCCTGCCAGCTCGAAGTCGCCTACCGAGGCACCCGTCAGATGCAGGTCCGTCTCGCTCACCAGCTCCACGGCCTTGGCCACCGAATTGGAGTCCAGCCCCGACAGCGCTTGCCAGGCCTCCAACGTGGTGGCGTCCGTGCCGTTCCAAAAGCCGGTGCGAGCGTTGGTGGTGTCTGCCACGTAGTAGTTGTTGTAGTTGACATCCAAGGTGCCAGCGGTGCCGCTACGATAGATGGCATAGGTCTTGAAATCGCCCTCAGCAACGTAGACGATGTTGTTCTTGACCGTGTTAATGCCGTCGGCGATTTCCAAGCCCGTGTACAACACTACGCCAGTCCCAGGAACGATGCCCAAATTGCGCAGGTAGATGGTGTTGTGGAACACATTGGACACCACCCCTGGAGTGGCAAGGCGGATACCCACCATTTTCAGGCTCGGATTGGGTGCGGTGGTGGTGGCGTCGAACCCGGTGATGAAGTTGTTGTACACGTTGTACGTGCCCCTGCTGCCGCAGTGGATGCCGATGATCCCGTAATCTCCAGAGTTGTTGTTGGCCGTCGACAGCAGCACGATCTTGTTGTTGTAGATGTTGAGGACATTGGCAGGATCTGCGATCGTGTACCCGAAGATGCCAAAACTCATGTAGCCGGCATCTGTCTGGTTCACGTAGATCTCGTTGCCAATGATGTCCGTGTTCCCCGCCCAGTTCAGGAAGATGCCGCGGGTCCTGGCCTCGATCCTGTTGCCCTTGAACACAATGCCCTTCATCGACTCCGGAGTGATCCCTGCTCCAGGAGTGCCGAAGGTCGAGACTGCCAGACCTTGTGCACTGGCCTTCAGCTTGTTGATGATCTCGCAGTTTTCCACGGTGACCGTGTCGGGGAGGAAGAATCTACCTAATACGCTGTCGTAGCGATAGGTGAGCAACACCCCGTAGGTCACGTTCTGCTGCGTCACCACCTTCAAGTTCTTGACCACCGTGTTGTTCACATCGCCAACGAGGCGCAGAGGCGTGGCATTGCCGTGCGCCGTGGGGGCGGTGGTCACCAGCATGTCCCTGGTCGTGCCGCCTTCCTGATTGCTGCCGTCGATGAGGATGTTGGTGGTCCTCACCAGCCCGGCCGTGGTGCTCAAGTCCCTGGCGCCAATGACCCATGCTCCAGAAAAGCCCGGCGAGTCGGTGCTCTGCGTGAACGTGATCGTCGGCGTGACACCAGGTGCGGGCTTGAAGGTGATCGTGTACGGAGCAGGGTCCACCCCCAGCGCCACGTTCACCGGCTCGGTCAAATCGCTGGTGACGAAGAACGTGCAGTTGCCCATGATTAGGCGCTGGTTGACCGCGTCACAGGCCGCCTTGAGCGAGGCAAAGTCCGGATCGCCACCACCAGGCCGGGTCCCCGGTGCGCCGACGTAGTAGACGCCCTTCAGGAAGTTGGTGTCCACATCGTAAGCGCCGAGCCCGTTGTTGGTGCCGAGCACATAGATGCGGTATTTTCCGCCGCCCAGGTTCTGCACCGCCACGTCTCCCGTGCCGTTGGGGTTAGCGTTGGTGCCCAAGGGCGGAGTAAGCGAGTAGGTCTCCGCCGCAGCCACGTCACCACCCGGAACCCTCACCACCCGTGCGTTTTCGTTGCCGGCGCCGAACTGGAAGGTGACGAAGAATTCGTCCCTGCCATCAGTGCCAATGTAGCGAATGGCATTGGAGCCGGTCGCCACCACGCTGCCGGGTACCGTGCCAATGGGCACACCCTCGGCCGTGAACTTCATGGCGCTTTTGCCGCCGGCATTCCAATAGAAACTCCCGTCCGGCAATGGCCCCACTGAGGCACTGCCGCCGGTATTGCCTATGTCAAGCTCTGATGCCGTGAAGGTCGCCCCGCTATCGGCCGTGGTAAACTTGACCACGTAGTTGGAGTTGGCAGATGCTGCCCAGATGACAAGCGAGTTGTCCGCCGCAGAACCGGTCACGGTGATCTTGTCACCCAGTCTCTTACCGGTAGCGTCGTAGGTGATTGCCACCTTCGGTGAGTCGGCCTCTGTGTTGTACACGTAGACCTTGAACGTACCCCCCAGGGCCAGGTTGCACACGTAGATCTTGCCGTCCGCGGAAACACCCACGTCAGAGACGGCGTAGGTGCCACCGGAGATTCCCCTGTTGTCCAGCATGCCCAGTGAGTCGCCGGTGACCGCGTCAAGAACGTAAATGAAGCTTCCACCAAAGCGACTCACCACATACAGACGGTCGTGCCCGTCGACTTTGCCGTAGTCAAAGCCGCGCGTAAAGTGGCCTGCCGTGTCGAACCACGGTGGCAAAGTACCCGTGGCAACATTGCGCTCCCAGACCGTGGTGAGCTCTTTGCCAGCAAACGCGGCCCCGGCTGCCACGACCATCAGCAGTACAACGGATAGCACCCTCCTCATACTGCCTCCTCAATTGGACAGGAGAGAAACCCACATGCGTTTGTTTCCCCCTTCTTGGCGCCCCAGAGAAATGCTTCGCCGGAACCCTTTTTCTCCTTTCACCTCCTTTCTCACTCGTTCGACTGGTCGGTACCCCAACTACCTTCCTGCAAATCACCTCCTTTCTGTGTACAAGACCACGTCCGATGAACTCCGCGCCAGATGCACATCAGTATAACACACAATCAGCAAAAAGTCAAGAACAAAATTTGGCCATTTGCAATTGCTGGTGGTTGCGACTCACCACCATCGGCGGCTCGAAAATGCTCAGCAGTGCCAAGGCGATGGCGCCTCTTATGCCCGCCTCCCCTTTGAGCTCCCCCACGGCCACCGTACTCGCGCGGAAAGGTATGTTCGCCATTTCTTCCACCAGAATAGCACGCACTCTGGTGATGAGATAGGCTGAATGGTCTACTACTCTCCCGGACAACACAATCAGCGTGGGATTCAACGTCTTGACCACCGTCATGCACAGCGCGGCGAGTCCGTACGCGTACTCATCTAAGCATACCCGCACGTGGGGCTCACCCATGTCGCCCGCTTTGAGCAACGACGCGAGGTCGATCTCCCCCGCCGTCTCCTGAGGTATCGAGCCTGCCAGTTCTTTTCTCAAGGCAGCGACCAGATTATGTTCAGCAAGCAGGTCACCGAAGAAGCGTTGCCCCGCATAGAGTCGGGGCATGCGCCCGGACTCGGACAGCAGATGTCCCACTTCCAGGTAGCCGATCTCCCCTGCGTTACCTGCCTCACCTCGCACCAACTGGCCGTCCACGATGATCCCCGCGCCGATGCCTTCCCCAATCCAGAGGCAGACCATATTCTCCACGCCCCTGCCGGCGCCCAGGAGATTCTCCCCCAAGGCCATGACGTTCACGTCGTTCTCAATCACCACTGGCACCCGATACCGCTGGGCAAAACGCTCCGCCAGAGGCTTGTGTGCCCACCCGCGCAGCGTGTCGGCGAAGCTCAATCTGCCGTTGCGGTAGTCCACGATCCCAGGGATGGCAATGCCGATACTGACGAAGCGCTCCGAGGGGACCCCATGTCTGTGCAGGAGACTGTCGACAGCCTGAAAGATCGCGCCGAGTGCCTCTTCCATCTGCGCCTCTGCAGCGTAGGTCACCTGCTCACACCCCAGCACCCTGGATTCCACATTGCCCAATGCGACCAGCGACCGGTGTCGTTTGATCTCAATGCCTACCACGTAGCCGCTCTCCGGATTGAGCTTCAGGAGAATGGGGGGTTTTCCTCCTCGCCGTGTGGTTTCCCCTTTGCCAACCGTGATGATAAAGCCGGCCCGGTCCAGCCGCGCCACGATGTCAGAGGCGGCCACCTTGGAAATGTGCGCCCGCCGCGCCAGCTCATTGCGCGAAATGGGGCTGTGGTCTCGCAACAAGTGCAAGACACGAATCTCGTTGAGCTTCTTGATGAGCCTGGTGTCAGCCCGCTGCACGACCCTTACCTCAGCAGCACTATCTTGTGCGCCACACTCTTGTCACGCCCTTCCCCGAGCAGGCAGAAGTAAACCCCGCTGGGCAGGTCGCGGCCATCGAACTGCGTCATCAAACGCCCTGCTCCTGTCACAGCCGCTCGCAGCTGAGCCACGCACCTCCCCCGCACATCTACGATGTACAGCGATGTTCCGGGAGTTGAGGCACCTTCCACCGCGATGGCGGTGCTCGTGTGAAACGGATTGGGGTAGCTACTCACCGCCAGGCCGGTGCCTCGCCCCTCGTGGCGCCGCGATTCGGGCAAACTGCTCAAGGACCAAGCCGCGCGGTTGCTGTTGCACACCATGATGGCGTCGGCAAAAAGATACCGGCTGCCCACACCCTCATTGGTCAGCCGCACCACGGTACTGTTACCCGCATGGAAATA
>JACIZP010000003.1 GCA_014359355.1 Calditrichota bacterium
TGCACCAGTGCATGACTGAAAGATAACCCAGACCTGCTCCGCTTCGTAATAGTCCGTGCAAGAGCTGCGGGAAAATTGTCGTTCCATCAAGTGGGGATGCATGGGCGCCGTACGGCCAGGTGGGTGACGCAGCCACGGAGGGCGGTATCTTCATCACGCGGTGGGCGTGCTTGGGAACAAACGGACAACGGTACTGCCCGACCCAAGGAGGTAGTGCTTTGATGAGCCAACGAAGGAACATGATTGAAAATGCCTGCTATCTTCCTGCCGGCAATCGGGGGGATCGTTGCGCAATGGGACGCCACGCGCTTCAGTGAAGTGTCTCTTCCTGGGAAAATGATGAATCGCTTGAGGAGGTCCGGCTACGCCTTCTCCTTTCTCATGGCGTAGCGTAAGCTGCGAAGCAGGCCACAGAGAGGTCGAAGAGCCTTAGCGCCCTCAGTGGAGGGATTGTCAATAGAGTACGCTATCTACGTGGTAGATGCCGCAACGACGCTGCAATATGAAAAACAACTGCGCAAGAGTCAAGAACAAAGTTCGAATTTTCCCGAAGGGCCAGACAGAGCCCCGGTGCCTGCGTCCGAAATGTGCAAAAGGGGGACAGCGATATTTTTCTCTTACTGTCACGGGCCACTTCCCTGATTCCTCTTCATAGCCGCGGGTCGCAGGGGCCGAAGACTCTGTTAGCCCCCAGTGCCCTGTGCGAACATGCGGAAAGCCCTTCATGGTCGAAGCCAATGTCGCTTGCTCTCACGGCAGGTACCGCGGTCTGCCAGCTGTAGAACATGCGGCAAGGCCGTTTCCAAGGTCGCTCGCTTGGGACGGCCAGGGGCGCGATCGGTTTGGCCACCTGCCGCGCGCACCAGGCGTGTCCGTTTCAGGGAGACAGGCATGAGGAAAGGAGAGGAGGCAGGGACGCCTCCCAGGTCCCTGCCAGGAGCAATGCGGCCAGCGCCAGCAGCAAGCTGCCCGCCGACATGAGGAGTGATGCAGTACCATGGGACAGGCCTGCGTTGAGCAGACGGTGATGGATGTGCTCGCGGTCAGCAACAAAGGGGTGAATCCCTCGCCGCGCCCGCCTGATGATGGCCCATAAGGTGTCCGTCACCGGCAGCGCCAGCGAAACCAGAGGCACCAGCAGCATCACCTTTCCGGGCTCGGTGCGGGCACCGGCCACCGTGATCCAGGCAACGAGCAGCCCCAAGAACAGGCTGCCCGAGTCGCCCATGAAAATGGACGCTGGATGCAGGTTGTAGGGCAAGAAGCCCAGCAGCGATGCAATCAGCAGCGCGGCCACAATCACCACGGTCGCTTCGCCATGGGCAAAGGCCAGGCCACCGGCCAGGGCGATGGCGCAGAGCGCCACGCCCACTGCCAAGCCGTCCAGGCCATCGATGAGGTTGATGGCATTGGTGACGCCCACAATCCACAGCAGGGTGAACGGGAGACTGGCCCAGCCGAGGGAAAAGCTGCCTATGCCTGGCAACACCAAGGTTTCGATCTTGAAGCCGAATGCCACCAGCAGCAAAGCGCCTGAGGACTGCAGGAGGAGCTTCAGGTTGCAGCCCAGACCGCGCACGTCGTCAATCGCTCCTACCAGGAAGAGCACCGTGCTTGCCAGCAGCAGGCCGGTGAGCTCTCTTGTCCAGAGCCCTGGTGCCAAGGTGAGGGCGAGGGCGGGGATGACCACTGCCACAAAGAGCGCCGCGCCGCCCAACTTGGGGACCTTACCGGAGTGTACGGTCCTGTGGTTGTGGCGGGCCAGGATGCCGAAGTGGACCGCCAGCCTCCGACAAAGCGGTGTAGCAGTCAGCGCCATGAGCAGCGAACAGCCGGCCAAGCCTATCCAAGGCGTCATAAAGGCAGTTCCTTGTTCATCCTACTCCATGGGTTCGGCAGCGGACGATATCCGCTCAGTAGATGGTTCAGGTTGATACAAAACACTCCCGGCCTCGGCACGCACGCACGCAGCAGAGCCTTTCTGCAACTACCTTGCCACATTGCCGCGGCCCCCTCGACTGATGCGGTGAGGCCCCATCGGCTCTTGCAGGCCCCATGAATGCGCAACCTTGAGGTCACCCAGGCGCCGCGGTGAATCGTTAGCGGGGGCCCTGGACGCTTGAGGCTTCCATTCCCGGCCCTGCTCCTTCCGGGAGCGACTCTCAGTGGCGGGGTGCTTCCCGAGTCTTATGGCGCTAGGGTGAGGCGCATTCTGGACGCGCCCAGTGCAGCGCCCTCCGGAAATACCTTCCCATACCTCATCGTAGAGCCGGATAATGGCACGGGCATTCACCTCGATGTCGAAGAGCTCTTTGCTCAAGGCCATACAATTGCGGCTCATGGTGCGGTACAGGCCCCGGTCGTGGGAAAGCCTCTCCATTGCCCGGACAAACTCCTCCGGAGCCCGCGGCGCGCACAAGAAACCATTGAACCCGTCGCGTACGCACTCGCGGTTGCCTTTGATGTTGCTGGCAACCAACGGCTTGCCAAAGGCCATGGCCTCGATGAGCGTCATGGACAGGCCCTCCCATAGGGAGGGAAGCACGAGCACATCGATGGCCGGATACATAGTCATGGGTTCACGCAGCCAGCCAGTCATGGTCACCTGGCGGTGGTCGGCAAAGCGCCTCGCCAGCGAGCCGTAGAAGGGCCCATCGCCCACGACAAGAAAGTGCACGGGCAGCTCTGTGCAGCGCTCAATGATCGCCGCCAGGGTCACAGGATCTTTTTGCTCCCAGAGGCGGCCGACATACGCAACCACGAAGGCATCCTCCGGGATGCCCCACGCGCGCCGGAAGGATGCCCGGGCCTCAGCGGTATTGGCACTCGCCACCAGCGCATGGTCGACGCCGTTGTACACGGTCACTGCGCGGGAGGTGGGAATCAGTCGTAAGCTGACGGCAAGCTCCCTCTCCTCGTGATTGACGAAGATGACTTTGTCGGTGCACAAGCCGGCGAGCCTCTCGACAAGGCCATACCAGATGCGCTCGCGCCTACCGGAGAACTCATGGAATGGGAGGCCGTGCACGGTGTGGAAGACGACGTCCACCCCTGCCAGGCGCGCGGCCAACCTCCCGAGAGCGCCCGTTTTGGAGGAATGCGTGTGGACGATGCGGAAGCGATGCCGCTTGAACAGGCGCATCATTGTGACCAGGGCGCGCAGATCGTTGAGCGGCTGAATCTGCCGCACCAGGCTCGGCACGAGAAGAGTGCGGGCACCCAACTTGGCCAGCTCTTCGGTCAACTCCCCGGCGGACTTGCACAGAACCCAGATGTCAAAGCGCTGGGGATCTAAACGCCTTAGCACCTCGAGCATGGCGCGTTGCACGCCAGTCATGAGGGGCAAGAGCTGCAGATGGCAGATGCGCATTCTCTGTCTCATCTGCACGAATGCTCCTTCGGCCGGCTGTGCACCAGGCGGGCTAGCTCCTCGGCAGTGCGCGCGCAACAGGTGCGCCAGTCGAACCGGCGAAGATTTTGGTGCCCGCGCGCCACCAGGGTGCGTCGCAACTCTTCATCGTCGAGCAGCCGTGCCATGGCCTCCGTCATCTCCGCTACGTTGTACGGATCAAACAAGAGGGCTGCATCGCCCACAATCTCCGGCAAAGAAGTGGCGCGTGCTGCCGCAACCGGGACGCCTGCCGCCATGCTCTCCAACGGCGTGAAACCAAACCCCTCGAACAGAGACGGCGCCACGAAGAGCTGCGCGTGCTGGTAGACTGCCGCCAGGTCTTCCTCCGCCACAAAGCCAGCGATGACCACGCGACTGCGGAGGCCGAGCTCTTCCACCGTGCGACAGACCTCGGCCGCACCCCAGCTTTTCTTCCCGACGAGCACCAGGTTGCACTCCCGGCCTTTCTGGTCGACGAGAAGGCGGAAAGCCTCTATAAGCCGGACAAAGTTCTTGTGCGGCTCCAAATGACCCACCGAGAGGATGTAGGGCTCGGGCAGCCCGTAGCGTTGCCGCACAGCCCTCCACCTGGCAGCGGGCAAAGGGCGACTGAACGGCGTAGGGTCAAACCCTTCGTGGATGGCCGACACGTGCGCTTCGGGCACTCCTAACACCCGAACTATGTCCTGCTTGCTGAACTCGGAGACGGTGAAGATGTGGCAGGCGCGCCTGGCGCTGCGCCGGATCATGACCCGCAGGTACCAGTGGCGCACTGGCCCGCAGGCCCTTGGCAGGTGAAACCAGCGGAGGTCGTGGATGGTCACTGCCGTGGGTACGGTCACGCCAAGCGGCACATACGAAATGGGCGAATGAAGCAGGTCGATGTTGTGGCGGGCAAGTACCCTCTTCCAGAACAGCGCCTCTTTGCCAATGCGCATGATGGGCCGGAACGATTTGACCGATGTCCGGACGATGGCCCCGGTTTGCTGCCAGAGTGGGGGTGGCACAAAGTCCGACGCTGTGAAGACCACGGGCTGGAACGGCACTTTCTCGGTCAGAAGGTAGTCGATGAGGTGCCGGAGGTAGACGCCCAGGCCTCCGCTCCACTGGTTGAGCACGATGGCGTTAATGCCCACCCGTCTCATTGCTCACCCCCGCGACGAGCGAGGCGCAACTCCTTCTCTGCAGCCAACAGGGCCTGCGGCCAGCGGTCCTTGAGCAGATCTCCGAGGTCGCGCGAAAGCAGCAGGCAGCTGCGCAAAGCCCGCCAGTAATGAGTAGCTAAACCAGACCGCCGTACTAGTGCCACAGGGATGCGCAAGAGCATGCCGAGGAGCAAGATGCGCCAGGCGACGCGGGCCTGCTGCCAGCCATACGTCTGGCCAACGAAATGGCTGACGTTCACGGCGTTGTGACACAGGGCGCGCGCCAAGTGCTGCGTGGCACTGCTGCCCTGATGGTGCCGCACGACCACATCGGGGAGCACCGCCGCCTGCCATCCTGCCTTGCGCGCGCGGAGGCACCACTCCATGTCTTCCCCGTACAGGAAGTGAGCCTCGTCCATTGGGCCTACCTGTGCGACCACCTTCCTCCGCACGGCGAGAAAGGCACCATCTACATAGTCCACCCAGAGGGGCACATCGTCAGACATCTCCTTGTGTCCACCAAACACCGGCGCCGAGGCGAACATGAGGTGTATCTTGGCGAGGTTCGCCACGTTCTGAAAACGTCGCCCGCGTGAGAGAACCTTGCCGTCGGGAGCGACCAAAGTCGCGCCCACAATGCCCACGCGTGGCTGCGCGCACAAGAAGCGCTGGATACGCAAAATCGGCTCTTCGGAAAGCAGGGCGGTATCCGCGTTCATTACCACGAAGAGCTCACCCTTGGCGGCAGCAAGACCCTGGTTCACCGCACGGGCAAAGCCCAAGTTCTCGCGGTTGGCGACCAGCAGCACCTGAGGGTACAGCTGGCGCAGCGCAGCGGTGGTGCCATCTGCCGAGCCGTTGTCCACCACGATCACCTCGAGTCCTACCTGCCGATTCTTGGCGAAAACGGACTCGATGCAACGAAGGGCAAGTTCCTTCGTGTTCCAACTCACGATGATGACCGATGCACCTGCCGGTTCAGGCACCTTCGACCTCCCCGCGCGTGTCTGGCACTTCAGGCAAGACCTTCACGGTGGCAGCTGCAAGCCCGTACCCAAGCCCCAAGAAGAAACGGAACTGCGCCGAAATGAAGCCAAAGAGGAGGTACACACCCATCGTGAGCCAGAACACGCCCAGCCCCACTCGATAGGGACGACTGACCCCGCTCGCACGTGAGCAGAAGCGCAGAAGCACAATGACGGCAACCAAGGAGAACGAGAAGAAAGCGAAGCCGAGCACACCCTCCTCCGCTAGCACCTGCAGAAAGGCATTGTGTGGCTCCAGCACGTCTGGATCCGGAGCGGCAAGTGCAAGGAGGTGCCCCTGCTGGACCAGGGCCCTCGGGAAATTCAAAGAGCCGATGCCCACCAGCGGGTGGCGCACGAACAAAGCCACCGCGGTCTTGAGAAGGAGCATGCGCTCGACGTTAGAGACGTGCCTCGGCGCGAAGAGTTCGGACCAACGATAGAGGAGGATGTTTCTTTCCGCCACCAACAGGAAAAGCAGGATGCCTATTGTCCCCGCTATCAAGTAGGAAAAGTGTCGTGGCGCCACTAAGCGGTAGCGATGGGCAAGAAAGAGAAGCAGCGGGAGGGCAACCCACACGATGCGCGACATGGAGAGCACGGCAGAGAGCAGGCACAGCCCGGTAGCCACCATACTCCAGCCTCTGTCTCGGCGGACAAACGGGAGAACCAGCGCCAGCGCGAAAAGCGCCTCAGGCCCGGGGAAGACGCGATAGCCGAAAAGGGGGATCTGGCCCGCAATGACCGATGCCGCGACTCGGACGATGGCCAAGATTCCGGAGACGGCGAGGGCCCAATAGATGAGGGCAAAGTCCTCTTGGCTCTGCACGTACAGGAAAACGAGGGAAATGAGCACCACTACCTCGGTCCACTTGAGGCCCGATTTGAGGACCAGACGCACGTCCAGCGCATTCCAGCTGGAAAGGGCTATGGCACATAGATAGAGCACAAGAGCCGAAAAGAGCAAGAGAGGCGCCGCGAGGTTTGTGACCTGGAGCCGCAGCCCATTTCTCACAAGCCGTAGCGTAGCTGCCCCGGCAAGAAAGAGGAGCAGAGGGATCTCCAGCAGATGGACATACGTGCCGGCCAGGCGCAGAATCATCGGCGGTCCCTCCGTGCCGCAGGGAGATTGGACTGCAAGGTGCGCGCCAGCCGCGCCGAGGACTGGTCCTGGGTGAACTGCGCGACGTAGTTGCACGAAGCCAAGGAGAGCTTTTCCAGAAGCTGCTGGTCGTCGAGAAGGCGGACTAGGTGAGCGGCTAGCCCTTCCACATCTCCGGGCGGCGCGGTGAGCACCGTCTCCCCTTCCACGGTATAGTCCGGGATACCGCCCACGCGCGTCGCCACGACCGCACACTTGCAGGCCATGGCTTCCAATGGGGGCAGGCCAAAGCCCTCAGTGCGGCTGGTGAACAGGAAGATATCGCAGGAGCAGTAGAGCTGGCGCAGGCGTTCGCCCATGGGGCGAAGGTGGAATTCGGCCTCCTTTGGCACATCTGGGCCGCGTTCGAGGCCGTACATGACCAGCTGCAGCTCCGGATGGGTGCGGCGGGCGAGTGCTACCGCCGCCAGGCCATCGGCAGTGCCCTTCCAGGGCAGCCGGCTGTAGGGCAAAAGCACCCGCCTGGGCTCGTTGAAGCGCTTGTTGTCGTTGTAAAAGACCGCGGGATCGACGCCGTGAATAACCTTTCCCACAACTGTTGCGCTGAATTGCTCGCGCATGAGACGCTCCAGCCAGGTGGAGATCACGATCAGCTTCAGTGGGAGGCGATAGGAGGCATCAACCACCGATCTCGGTCCGCGCCAGATCTCATACCCCATAACAAGGTAGAACTTCTCTCCCTTGCCGGCAGCAAGTTTTGCTACTGAATACGCGGTCGGCCAGGCGGTGGCAATCACGGCGTCGGCGTCCGGCAAGAACCTATCTTTGACCGCCGGCACCCCGCGCAGTGTGGCCCGCAAGGGAAACCAGCTGACGCGATTGCGTTTGGCCAGGTTCGCCGCCAGGCCGCGGAGCTGTTCCCAAGTGGCACGCCAGTTGGCCACTCCCTCGCCAAAGCGGTACGGCAGCAGCGGATAAACGACCGTCACTTGGTGGCCGTGATCGACGAGCCAGTTGGCATGTTCGAACACGATTTTCACCCCGCCAGTAAAACTGGTGAAGGGCAGCACGAAGGTGACTCTCATCAGGATGACCTCCGTCCGGAGAGGGCGAAAAAGGTGATGAACAGGTGCTCACCGATGCGCAAAGCCGACTGCAGGATGGCCAACCCGGCAACGCCATGATATTGCACTGCCGCACCGGCTCCCAGCATCAAGGCCGCGGTGCGGAATAAGGCTGCCCAGAAGACGACATGAGGTGCCTTCAGGCCAAAGGTGGTGTAGGCGACCATCGGTTCGGTCAAGAGTGTCAGCAAGAAACTTGGCATCAGAGCATCCAGGGCCACGGTGCTGGCGTTGTAAGACGGGCCGAAGACCATACTGATGACTGGGCCGCGTACCAAGTAGTAGACCGCCAGCACGCCTACCACCACAGGGCCGCCGCGCGTAAAAAGGCGCAGCAGGCCACGCCGTACCACCGTCGGGTCGTGGCTGGAGGCGAAGCGCGGCGAAAGCGCACTCACTGCGGACAACGTCACCAAATTCACCACCTGCGCGCAGGTGACTGCGACGTCGTATGCTCCGGCTGCCTCCGCGCTTCCGCCCCGGGCCAGGGCAATCACCGCCCAGCGTTGGTAAACGTACATGAGCAGTCCACCCAGGGCAACCCACTTGCCAAAGGCGATCATCCTCTTTAGGTAAGCCCAGTCGGCACTCGGCTGCGGATGAAGCAAAGAGCGGTCCAGAAACGCAAGCGGCACCAGAGTGACCAGCGCGGCAAACCACGGTGCCAAGGCGAGTAGAACCCACAACGATTGCTGGCTGAGCTGCCACCGCTGGTAGAGCCCAAGCGCGCCAGCTGTCCACAGGAGCTGCAGGAGCGCCACTGCTATCAGAAAGCGCGAGTAGGAGCCGAATCGCCTCTTTGTCTGGAAAAGAAACTCCGGCGCATGGCAGATGTTCTGCCCCAGGCCAAAGAGAAGCGCGACGCCGCCCACCCCGGAGCGGGGCATCAGACCGACCATGGTGGCCGCAAACCAGGCGCACCCCAGCACCAGGCTCACGACAACTCTGCCGCGCAGAAAGCTCCAGAAGCGCGCGTGCTGTTGCTCTCTTTGGGCGCCACTCTCTAACACGAGGAACGCTGCCCCACACCCCAGCTCACCGAGTGCGGAGGCGATGTAGCCCCAAGAGAGGAGCACGGCAACCCCGCCGTACACTGCAGGGTGGAGCAGCCGGACCAGAAGCACCGTCTTTGCAAAGGTCAGGGCCGCTGCGCCTACGCGCCCACCCGTGGAGAGGAGGATGTCGCCGTACAGGGAGTGAACCGCAGGCAGCCATCCCCGCTCCGTGGTACCGTGCCTCTGCGCGTGGGCCTTCACAGGTTCAGGCTCAGGATTATATCCCACTCGCCCCGCTCGCCTGGACCGCGATCTGGCCGTTCGGTGCTAGCCCAGAAGTGGCGGTAGGCCACCGAGACAAAGGCGTTGCGCACGACCTGATAGCTGGCGGCTACGCCGGTGGCAGTGGTTCGCTCCCGCACGCCGGCCAGAAAGGGCACGTATTCCGGGTCGCGCGGGTATTCGTGCGGGACGCGCAGATCGCCGCCCACGTTCTGGCCAGCTGGATTCTCCCCATGGCGGCGTACTTCGCCCCAGAGGCGCAGCTCCCACCAGAAAGTGGGGCGGTAGCTTGCCTCCACGTAGAGGTCATCGGCATTAGGACCGATCCAATGGCCAAGACAGGTGGCATAGTGCACATAGCTGGTCACGTCCCGGGCGTGGGAATAGGTAAACGGGCGGACGCGCGCATATTCAATGCGCAGATCCACATCCGCGAGGCCGCACGGATCCACGAGCTGCGCCCCGACTAAGAACGCCGTCTTGTTGCCATAAAACCCGGTGCCAAGCTTGCTGGTGCTCACGTCGTCGATGAACAATTCGCCGTAGAGCCTTGTCTTGGGAATTACCTTGACCTCCAGATCCGCCCCCATGGTGGCGTTGTCGCGGTCGCCCAAGTAGTGCTCTGCTGAACGAAAAAACATCACGGGAATGAGGTAGGCCGGCTCCAGACGCCTGCCGGCAAAGACTACCGTCTCGTACACGGCAATATCCACCCTCTTGCCTAAGGAAAACTCCAAGCGATGGGCCGCCAGTGCCTTCTCCTGATGTCCCCCGTGAAAGAATGTCGGTGAGTAGTGCTGCAGCCAGGCGATCATGCTGGTTAGCTTGAGGTGCGTGCCGGCCACCTGGATCTTCAGTAGGTCGTACGAAGTCGGATGGTCAGAGAGGCCAAGTTGCCCACGCCGTCCTGGTCCCCAGCGATTGCTGTCCTTGCCGTACTGCACGGTGAGAAACGACCAGGTGAAGACCAGGGAAGCGCGTGTCTCGTCGTGATCAGCGGAGGTGCCAGCGCTCCGCACGAAGCCCAGTCCTTCCAGCGTGTAATTGGTGCCGGCCGCAGGATACGTCCTTGTGCCCCACTGCCGGGAGTCGCGCACATCCACCGAGAAACCGAGGCATCTGCCCACCGTCCCCCACAACGTGAAGCCGTTAGTGTCTTCGAACACACGCTCCTGACGAGCGAGGGAGTCCGCCCTGGCAAACTGGCGTCGCCGCACCAAGACTGGGTCCCAAAAGATCTGAAACGGCGGACTGCTAATGGTCAGAAAGTTCCTCCCATTTGCGTAGAGAACATCGGGGAGAAGAGGGTCAAGCCAGCGGCTGTGCACGAGCCTGTGCAGGCGCGTTGGAGCGGCAGTGACCTCAGAACCCAGCCGGCACAGTTCCTCGGCGAACTCGCACTGCAGAAAGGCCAAGGCTTCCGCCTCAACTCTCGTCAAGCGGTCGGTGCTCCCCTGTTTGCCCAAGGCGGCCAGGGCGTGCGCCACCTCCATCCTGGTGAGCGGCCGCGAATTGCCCAAGAAGCCAGGCAGCAGGCCCTTGGTCTCCATGCGTTCCAGGTAGTCGTACACCCAGTGCTGGAGGGGCACGTAAACCGTCTGCGCCTTTGCCGGCCAGGCCAAGCAGACGCAGATGGTCGCAGAAAGGGCCGCGAGCGAGAGGACAACCCTTCGCCTCCTTTCCCCTTTAAAGACAGCCCGCTGACGCGGATCAGGTCCTGCACCGCTGCGCATGGAACTGCTCCAACACGGCGACGATGCGTTGACAGGCGGTGCCGTCGCCGTAGTGGTTGTTGCGCGGTCCCTGGGGGCTAAATGACCGGATAGCATCGACAATGGCCTGGGTGTCGGTCCCCACCAGACAATTCCAACCGTCCGCTACGGTCTCGACCCATTCAGTTTCTGACCGCATGGTAATGCATGGCACGCCGAAGAAGTACGCTTCCTTCTGCACCCCGCCAGAATCGGTGAGGATTGCCCGCGCGTTTCGCTCCAGTTGCAGCATGTCCAGGTAGCTGACGGGCTCTGTGCTCAGCACGTTGGCGGCCCCTTGGAGGAGCTGCTCCAGGCCATGTTCTTTGACAAACCGGCGCGTCCTGGGATGGATGGGGAAGACGATGCGCTCGGCTACGCTGGCAAATGCCGTGAGGATGCTCCGCAGGTGGTCGGCATCGTCGGTACTGTGGGCGCGGTGGACCGTGGCCAAGAGGTAGCCACGCGGGCGCAAGTGCAGCTGGTCCAGCACGGTGGAACGTTGCTCGGCCATTTGCCCAAAGAGGAGGGCCGCGTCGTACATGACGTCTCCGACCAGGTGGACGCCGGCAGTAATTCCCTCGCGCCGCAAGTTCTCCACCGCGGCCTGAGTCGGGCAGAAAAGGAGCTCAGAGGCTCTGTCGGCCAAGACGCGATTGATTTCCTCGGGCATCGTGCGATTGTAACTGCGCAGTCCTGCCTCGACGTGCGCCACCGGGATGCATAACTTTGCTGCGGCGAGCGCGCCGGCCAGGGTAGAATTGGTGTCCCCATAGACCAGCACCACGTCGGGCTTCTCGGCCATCAGCACCCGCTCGATGCGCACAAGCATCTCTGCAGTCTGTTCCCCGTGCGGCCCAGAGCCTACCCCCAGGTTGTACTCCGGCTCTGGGATTTCCATTTCGCGGAAAAACACCTCGGACATGTTCTCGTCATAGTGCTGGCCCGTGTGTACCAGCACCTCCTGGTGTTTCTGCCGCAGCAGCTTACAAAGAAGCGCGGCCTTGATGAACTGGGGGCGCGCGCCGACGATCGAGATGACTTTCACTGATGGGCGTCCTTTCATTTGCGGGCGCGTCTGGCAAGGCGACGCTTGCGTCCTCGTCTCTGGCGCACGAGCTGAACGAGCCCGACGATCCTCTCCCTGGCCAACTGCCAGTCGGCGGCGAGCTCTTTGCCCATATCACGGAACCGCTCCCGG
>JACIZP010000004.1 GCA_014359355.1 Calditrichota bacterium
GCTGCCTTGTCTGCGGACTTGCCGGCATGCAAAGGCAAATAGTCGGTCCGGCCTGTTTCCATCAGGTCAGCAAAGCGCTTTTGCAGCACCTCGATGCCTTCCACCACGCCGCTCACGTCCTGCGAATCGAAGGCCAGCGCCCGTTCCAGGTTCTCGAAGACGCCGACAAAGTCCAGGATCAAGCCGCTGGTCTTGCGCTGACCGTCCTCGCTCTCGTAGGGACGGTTGACGCGGGCGATCGCCTGCAAAAGCACATGATCCCGCATGGGCTTGTCGAGGTACATGCAGTAGAGGATGGGGGCATCGTAGCCGGTGAGCAGTTTCTCGGTAACGATGAAAATCTGCGGGTTCTCCCCCGGCTTGCGGAATGCCTTGCGCAGACTGCTCTCTTCGTCCTTGCTTAGGTGGTGGCGCCTGAGATGCGGCGGGTCGTTATGTCCGGCGCTGATGAGCACAGCACTCCATGCCGGCGGTAGAAAGCGGTCTATGGCTTCTTTGTAGAAGGTACAGGCCTCGCGATCCGCGGCCACCAAAAAGGCTTTGTAACCCATGGGCTGCACGTACTGCCGGAAATGGTCGGCCACAAAACGCGCGATCTTCTCCACCCGCTCGGGGTTCTTGAGCATGTTGGTCAGCGTCACGGCGCGGTCCAGGACGCGGTTGAGTTCCTCCACATCGGCCACGCCCTCGAGTTCCGCGAGCGCCCAGAACTCGCGCTCCATCGCCTCGCGGTCGGCCATCAGGTCGTTGGGCGCCAGTTGATAGTGCAACGGGACGGTGGTGCCGTCCTCGATGGATTCGCGGATGGAGTACTTATCCAGGTAGCCCTGCGGGTCATCGGCGCCGAAGGTCTTGAAGGTGCCTTTGCCGTGGGCGGTGCGGTCAATGGGCGTGCCGGTGAAGCCGATGAACGTGGCGTTGGGCAGCGCGCCCATCAGGTAGTTGCCCAGGTCGCCGCCGGTGGAACGGTGAGCCTCATCTACCAACACAAAGACGTTGCGCCGCATGCACAAGTTGGCAGGTACGTCGTCGAATTTGTGGATCATCGAAACGATGAGCCCGCCCGTGTCGGAGGACAGCAGCTGGCGCAGGTGGCGTTTGGAGTGCGCCACATGCACACGCTTGAACCCAACCGCCTCCAAGTTTAGGAAAAGTTGCTGCTCCAATTCATTGCGATCCACGATGAGCAAGACGGTTGGATTGTCGAAAGTTGGCATTTCCAGCAGGCGACGGGCGATGGTGAGCATGGTATAGGTCTTACCTGAGCCCTGCGTGTGCCAGATTAAGCCGCGGCGTTTCTGTGGGTCGCGCGCACGGACCAGCACGCGTTCGGCGGCGCGCATCTGGTGCGGGCGCAGGACGATTTTCTGCAGTTCGCCGTCCTTGCGGGCGAAGAGGATGTAATCGGTGAGCACGCGCAGCACCCGGCGCGGGGCGAGGAAGGATTTGACCAGCGTTTCAAAATCTACGTTGAGGCGACCCGGGTGCTCGCTCACCTCCTCCCGCCAGTTGAGGAGCGTCTTGCGGGAGAGCGACCAGGTAGCCGCGTAGAAGAATCGCACCAAGTGCGT
>JACIZP010000005.1 GCA_014359355.1 Calditrichota bacterium
GAAAAAGCGCGCCCGTTCCGAGCCCGGCACCTTCTGCGCGGCAAGCACCACTCCGAAGGCAGCTGCCACGCCAATGGCCGGAGCACCCCGAATGCGCAGATGCTCGATCGCCTCTGCCACCGCTTCATAGGTATCCAAATCAAGGTAAACAAGCTCGCCAGGCAACTTTGTCTGATCAATGATGCGTAGCTTACCATCAACCCACTCAAGCGCTTTCACATTCATGGTCTCTCCTCGTCTGCCGGCCTCTTGGCACCCCGGGCCTGGGCACGGCGTCTCGTCAGTATGCATCATTCCCAGAAAACTTCATCACCGGGGCTCACTCTTCCCCAAGAGCGGGCGTGTGACCACCAGCCCGAAGAAAACACGGCCGCCACGCCCATTGCGCTCGTCCGCCGGTTTTGCTCCTGCCTCAGCGCGCCAACCGACCGCGCGCCTTCTGTTCCCTGAGAATCTTCTCCAACAATTCGACGATGCGGGCACTCGCCCCCATGCGTTCTTCCACCATGGCCCGTGCCTGCCTCCCGGCGGCCTCTCGCGCCTTGCCGTCCCGCAGGAGGTGGTTGAGGCACTCTTCGATCTCCTCGGCGTTGTTCACGGCAAAGCCGCCCCCGCGCCGTACCAGGTCCAAGGCCTCGTTGCTGTTCAGGTGGTGCGGGCCAAAGAGAACGGGGATGCCGTACACCGCCGGCTCTAAGACACTGTGCACCCCCGTGGTGAACCCGCCACCCACATAGGCCACATCGGCCACGGAGTAGAGATTGGCTAAGATGCCCACTTCGTCCACCACCAACACGCTACCATCTGCCTTTGCCCCCTGCCGCCAGGCACTGAGCCGCAAGCTGGTCAGGCCTTGTGCGGCTAACTGGCGCTCCAGCTCCTCGAGGTGCTCATCTTTCGGCTCGTGGGGGACGAAGATCGCGCGCAGCCCGTCAAGTTCGTCACGCAACGACCGCAGGGCGGGCAGCAGATGTCGTTCATCGGCTGGCCAGGTGCTCCCCGCCAGGAAGATCGGCTGCGCCGCGGCGCCGAAATATTGCTGCAGGTCCCGCACCTTGTCGTTCTCCATGGAGCGGCGCTTGACCTGGTCGTAGCGGGTGTCGCCGACCGCCATGATGGTGGGTCCCGCACCGGCTGCGGCGCGCAGCCGCTCGACTTCCTGCGCGGAGGTGGCCAAGATGTAGTCAAAGCTGCTGTACAGGAGTCGGCCCACCAGCCGGCCACGCCAGCGCCCCGGGGAAATCTTCGCCGACAGGCTTGCGTCAATCAGGACGGCCGGCGCACCTGATCGCTTGAGCGCGGCGATGTGATTCGGCCAGATGTCATGGCGCACTACCACGCCAATGTGTGGCCGCACTACGCGGACAAATCGCCTTGCCCCGTGGAGGGTATCCAGGGGCAGGTAGGTGACCACGTCGCTTTCAGTGCCTTCCGCGATGTGGTCGCGCACCGAGGGCGAGGTCACACTGAGCACGACGGCGACGTTCGGGATGCGCTGCCGGAGCGCTGCTATCAACGGCCGAGCCTGCTCGAATTCACCCATGGAGCAAGCGTGGATCCACAGCCGCGGGGCACTGGGATCCAGCAACGCCATCTTCTTCCGCAGCTGCACAAAAAGAGCG
The DNA here is from genome assembly GCA_014359355.1 of Calditrichota bacterium. Taxonomy (NCBI): domain Bacteria; kingdom Pseudomonadati; phylum Calditrichota; species Calditrichota bacterium. The sequence continues at coordinate 1,623 of JACIZP010000005.1, forward strand.
CGGCGCCCGAGTACGGCGCGCCGCACCTTCTTGTTCACCAGCGTGCCAACCCCAACCGCGAACATTAGCAGCGGTATGGCAATAAAGTTGTACAGTAGGCCCAAAAACGCAGGCATTCGTCTCCTCGGAAGCCACCAGCGCGGGAGGTGGCTTTCACTGCTGACGGAATGGAGTGAGACGCAGGTAGTCTCGCCCCAGTATGACGCTGACCTGGAAGGTGGACTTGGGGTCCAGTTTTGGCACTACCGCCTCTTCGCCGAGCCCCAGCACCGACGCCACCTTACGCGCGCTCTCCTTCTTGACGGAGAAGTGGTCGACAACCACCGTGCGTTGCACGTTGAAATTGCTATGGTTCTCATGACCCACCACGTTGAATCTGTGGTCCTCGAGGAACCGGCGCGTCTGCTGGGCGATGCCGTTCACTCCGCAGCCGTTTAGAACCATGACGGTGATGCGTTCCTCCTCCGGCGGCTTCTCGGCAGGATTGGACACTACATTCGGCGGAGTCTTAGCACGAGGAATGCGGCTCATGACGAAAAAGCCGGTCAGCACGACGTTGACCGCGACCACGCCCACACAAACCCACTTGACCATGGCCGAGGACCCTCTGCTCCCAGAGCCCCGCACCTGCCGCGGAGCCACTCGCCCCTTGCTGAACGATCTTGGCCTCTGCACCGTCCTTCCTCCCTGGAACTCGTTCGCCAACCTCCACACCGTCTTGCCTGCAGTGGATGATGCACGTCCCTCGCATCCCCGAGCCCGGCCTGCTTGGGCCTACGGGTTTTCTTGCCAGCCCTCTTGGTGAAGACCCGCCGGGCGAGAGAGCCAGTACGCGGGCAGCGCCCGGTACTGCACTCCCAGCGAGAACTTGCTCGACGGCCGGTATTGGATTTCCGCCGCAGACACAAAAGGCCCATTGGCCAGGACAGAGCCAACGCCGAAGTTCTGCAGCGGGGAATGCGCCATGCCCCATTGCAGTCGCACCTGCAGCGGCTGCGACACCGCATACTCGATCGTGTTTAGGTACACCCCCTGTGCGAAGCTCTGTCCGCCCAAAGAGAAATAGCTCAACGTGTAGGAGTGCGATAGATGCAGCCGCGAGGGATCAAGGCCCAACAGTCCGCCAAACCGCGGCGTTGCCGGCGTACGCAGCTCCTTAGCTAAATCGAGCGGCTGGCTCTGCTGCCTGAGCTGGGCAGTGGCGGCACCCACCAAAAGGCACCAGATGAGCACTACTCCGCATCGCCGCATCATTGCATCACCTCCTGTTCCTTAATGGTCGCATGGCCGACCGGTCACTTCCTAGATCAGACGGCCAACGCGGACGCCCACATCACTCAGTCCTCTCATTGGCATCGGAACTGTCCGGGGTCGAATTCTATTTCTACTCCGTCTCCCTTTTTTTCGTAGGTAATGAGCACACCACCCAGGTCTTCGCGTTGCAGCACCTGCGTGGGCCACGAACTAGGCTTGATGGAAACCTCCGTTTCCCCAACGACGCCATCGACGCCGCGTGCTTCCTCGGCTGGCGTAGCCAGACGATAGGCCAACCCCGTCACTTCCGCCACCTTTTTCAAAATGGCTTCCTGGTACTTCAACCCCACGAATGTCTTCGCCAGGATGAGGTCCTCGACCCATTTCCTGATCATCTCGTCGGTGATACCCTCTAGGACGCCCTTGAACTGAAAGAGTTTTTCCCGGATGAGTCGGCATGCGTCCTCGATTGCGTTTGGAAACCTTGCTTGGTACCAAGAGGCCCGTTCCTCGAATGTGTGCCCTTCAAATTCCTGGATCAGAGTCGACATCTGCCCGACAACACGGGGCCTGGTCGCACCCGCGTATCGATTGGCCAGATTGAGAAGCGGGGCCACATACGTCGGCAAGTCAGGCGGAGGAGCCGCGAGCAAATCGCGTAGTTCTGCGAAGGTGATCAGCGTCTTCATCCGCCCTGTCTCGCCTGCGTTCCAGAGAGGCTGCCCTGCCTGTGTAATTGCAACAAGTGCCTCCGAAGCCGGAACTCCCTGCTTGTATCAACCGCGACTAAACCCGTCCGGACCAGGTGCCCGTTGAGAAACGTCTTGTTCTTCAAGTACACATACGCAAGCAAGTCCCCTCGCTCGTCGTGTTTCTCCTTGTCAAAACGCAAGAAGACCTTCGTTCCCCTGGTCTTCTGCCGGAGAAACTCCATTGCCGCGACCCGACATGCAGTATTCTCCACAACCCCTAAGAGGCGCACGCACAGTCCATTGTCGAGCTGCAGTCTTTCTGGAGAGAGGACCTCCTTGACGGCAAACAGCTCGCTGCGCGCCCCCGTGTCCCCGTCCTCGACGCGTGAGCCGAATTTTAGCTTACGCGGGTCGACTCTCTTGTCGAGTCGGTGCGGGTCGGAGAATTTGTAGGGCAATCTCGCTATCAGCTCGGAAAAACTTCTTGGAGGCGCCTCCTGGTTTACAAATTCGTACGTGGTCTCGCCGAAAAGGTCGCCCCGCCCCACACCCAGCTTCTCCCTGATGATCGCCATAAACCTCGGGTTGATTTCATAGCCAACGGAATTTCGCCCCAACTCCTTTGCTGCCAGCGACGTCGTGCCACTGCCCAAGAAAGGGTCAAGGACGGTGTCCCCCACAAAAGAGAACATGCGAATCAACCTCTTGGGCAGCTCAACAGGGAACATCGCCAGATGTTTGTCCTGCTTCTCGCCCCCGAAGGTCCAGTGACCGGCAAAGTAAGAGTTCCACTCCTCGGTGCTGAGCTTAGAGAGCTCGCGAATCTCCCGGCTCACCTTTGGCGCCTCCCCGAGTTTCTTGAAGATAAGAATGAACTCATAATCGATCTTCAGGATCCCATTCCGCGGGTAGGGGAAGGAGCCCATCACGGTGGCGCCGCCCGTGGTGTTAGTGGTCGTCACCTTCT
>JACIZP010000006.1 GCA_014359355.1 Calditrichota bacterium
GAGAGCGTCTGCTCCAGTCGCGCGCGGCGCCAAAAGAAATCGCTTGACAGGGGCCAAATTTTTTTTTTAGAATAAGACGTGAGCGTTCGCCGGCTGGCATCAGCCCTCAGAGCGCGCTGGGCGCAGAGGCCCACAATGTTGGAGAGGACGGTCTCCGATGAGGGAAACGATAAAGGCCAGCTTCGTGCTGGTTTTTGCGCTGGTGGCGATTGTTCTTTCCTGTGCGCGGGACAAGACGCCGTTAGGTCCTGCTGAGGGCCCCGCGGTCTGCCCGCAACAGGAGATCCCCTGGCCCAGTCTGGCCAACAGCCCGTGGCCGGTCATGTGGGGGGACATGCAATGCACGGCCAGGGGCAAGTACCCTGGGCCGCGCGTTGGGAGGGTCGTGTGGAGTTTCAGCGAGCACGGGTTGTATGCCGAAGAGGTGAACGTGGCTGTTGGGGAGGACGGCACGCTCTATCTGGCCGCTCCTATTGTCGGTACCCAGGAGGGGGGAAGTCGTCCGTACCTGTTCGTGCTGGGCCCGGACGGTAGCTTACGGGCCAAGACCCCTTTTGGTCGCCCAGGGCACTCCAATTCCAGTGCGGCCCTCCTTGCTGGGGGGAGAGTGCTCGTGGTAGAGCAAGCGGGGGTCGAGGCAGAAATCTATCAGTTCGGCGGAGAGGGGAATCTCCTTTCCAGCTCGAGTTGTCCCCACGCCAACTACGCTGCCGCCCCCGCGATAAGTAGAGACACTTTGGTGTTTTTCTACTGCTGGGACGGTGTCTTCTCAGCGGTGGAGCCGACGGGGCGGGTCCTGTGGTCCAGGCGCATTGACGGCCACTCTCGCCCTTTGGACGCTGGGGCACTGGCCCTGTCGCCCGACGGCACCGTACTGTACGCTTTGCGCGAGGTGGGGGCGGGACTGCAATTGACGGCGCTGGACGCACGGAATGGCGCGGTGCTGTGGCAAGCTCCTTGCGATCTGTATTTTCGTTCCCCCCTTGTGGACAATGACGGCAACGTCTATTGTACGGCGCGCAGCGAGCGGGCGCCTGACCTCATCGTGGTCCGCTCATACACGCAGCAGGGACAGCTGAGGTGGGAAAGCCGCGCGCCAACAGGGCTCACCCCGAACCTATGCATGAGCGCCCAGGGCTCCATTTTCGCGTACGGGAGAGGAGACTCTCTGTTGTGCATTGACTGCCAAGGGAGCCTTCGCTGGGCTGCGCCGATGCTGGGGCGGCCTGAACTAGGCGCAGAAGGGGGTGTGCGGTTGGTGGTGGATTCTGAGGGCGTGGTGTATGCTTGCTACAGCTGGAAGTACCTCTTGGCGTTCGACGCAGCGGGGAATAGGCTGTTCACTTGTGAACTTCCAGGAATTCCTGACGGGCTCACTGGGGTTGCCATATCCGCTCCAGGCAGACTGATCGTGGTCGGGGAATACGCTGTTTATTGCGTAGAGTAGCAGGAGGAAAACAGCTTTGCGGAGCATCAGGGGTTCAGGGGTCCTGGCACTTGCGCTAGTGGTGGCCGCAGCGCACGTGGGCCTTTCACAAAAGGCCGTCGAAGTCTCGGGCGAAATCACCATGGCTGTAACAGGGTTGTCAGCGGAACAGGACTGGGTGGTAAGGGCATGCTCTCAGTCCCCGGTTCGATGGTCCTGGGACGGGGGCACATGTCCGCTGACCTCGGAATATGCCTTCGCCCAGGTCACCGGCCATGGCAATGCCGACTCTTACGGGTCGTTCAAGTGCCCCATCGTGGACTGGCCGGGCCAGACGCTTGCCTTCGGAGACTACGAATTTACCTTTGACCTCCCGCCAGGGTACAGAGACGTGTCCTTCTGCCTTGACCTTCGCGACGCCGACTGGACCGCCGGGTACGATAGCCCCAAGGACGTCTGGGTGCGCTGCCACATTACCACTCCGACGAGCAGCTACCTGGAGTGGAAGCGGGGGTCCGGGGGGACTTACTCCGCGCAGATGGTCGGCTCGATCTGGGAGATGTTCGGGCGCCGCACGCCCAATCATGCGAGGCTCCAGCCCACGCCACCCCTCCAGTTCACTTGCAGCAACGCGGGTGAGGCTGGCGCCAACCCGCGTTTCACCTGGGAGGAACCGATAGAGCCAGGCGGCGTGAGCCACCTGTACAGGGTATACCGCAAGCGCCCCTCGCAGTCGTGGAGGTGCGTCGTGTCGGATCTGACGGTGAGGGAGTGGATCGACGAGGAGGTCACCATTGACCCCGCAAGGGGTGTCACGTACTGGTACTGCGCGACTGCCTACACCAGCCAGTCCATTGAGTCGCCCCCTCGGAGGAGCTGCAGATCATCGGCCATCTTGGCAAGCCCCGTGACGACGCGCCAGGCGCCTCTGAGGTACCGGGTGGGGAGGCAGCCGTTTTGGTCTACCCCAACCCCTGCAATCCCAGGGCCACGGTGCGGTACGTGGTGGCCGAGGAGGGAGAGGTGAAGGTGAGCCTGTACGATCTTTGCGGCCGGGAGGTGACGCGCCTTGTAGAAGGGCAGCGCCAGGCTGGGGAGCACCAGGTCCAGCTGGACGGGCAGGCGTTGACCACCGGGGCCTATCTGGTGCGGATGGTGCATGGGGGCCGGGCCCTGAGTGCCAAGGTGCTGGTGGTGAAATAGCGCTGGCGTGAGCTTGTGCTCACCCCCCCTCTGCTGCGGCGGCGTTGCTGGCAAGGGCAGGGCTTTGCTTCTTGAGTCCGGCACTGGCCCTGCGGGAGGATGCGTGCGCGTGGGGGATGCTCGGGGGAGAAACAACTTGACAGGGCGGACATTTTCCTGATATTGGAGGTGGTCTCAGGAAATGGGGCAGCTTGCCTTTCTTGGGGAGACGTTATGCGCAGAGCCGTTTTCGTGTCGCTTGGGATCTTCTCGTGGGCGCTGGTGTGGTGTGCGCGGGACAAGACGCCGTTAGGTCCTGCTGAGGGCCCCGCGGTCTGCCCGCAGCAGGAGATCCCCTGGCCCAGTCTGGCCAACAGCCCGTGGCCGATGTACCGGCACGACCCGCAGTTTACAGGGAGGAGTCAGTACATAGGTCCGCGCAAAGGGCGTATCAAGTGGACTTTTCAGCCTGATGCCGGTGGCATCATCTGGCCGGCTGTGGTGATTGGGCCTGATTCGACAATCTACTTCTCCACGCACCGGGAAATTACCCCCGAGGGGGGGCAGGAGCCCTTTTTCTACGCGGTGACGCCCCGGGGCACCCTCAAGTGGAAATACCATCTGGCAAGCCAGGCGTCCGATGGCAGCGCCATGCTTCTGGCAGACGGTTCAATTCTTGTACCCTGCCTTTCGTCGTGGCTGATCTTGAACCCCGATGGCTCCTTGCGCCGAAACCTGCAAGTGCGTTCGCCTTCACAGCCCAATATCGGTCTGGACGGCACCCTGTACCTGGTCGACAGGCATGACGCCCTATGCGCGGTCACGCAGGAAGGCACCTTCAAGTGGACCCTCCGTATTGACGATGGCTTCAGCTGGCAGGGAGTGGCTCTCTCCCCGGATGGCACGAGCCTCTACGGGTTCACATTTGTCCAGCCTTCAGGGCCGGGGAGTAGCATCTTCCATGCCGCGCTGTGCGCAGTGGGGGTTGATGGAAGTTTACGCTGGCGCTTCGCTTTGCCGGAAAGCACCCAGATCCCTATGGGGCTGCTGCCTATGGTCGATTGTTCGGGAGCGACCTACTTCGGCATCGGCCTCCTCAGCCAGTCGCTCGCGTCGCAATTCTGCTCAGTCGCTCCTTCAGGAAAGCTGAACTGGTCGGTAGAGGCCTTTTACAGCTGGTGGGAGACGCCGGCAATTGACTCGCATGGAAACCTTTACTTCTACGACGCTTGGTGGGGCCAGCGCCTGCTCTCCGTTGATTGCCGGGGCTGCCTCCGGTGGTGGCACGCTCTTAGCGATGAGCTTTACGCCGGGGCCGTTTGTGATGCAGAGGACGTAGTGTACGTCCCGGAAGGGAAACTCCTGGCCCTCGACAGAGACGGCTCACTGTTGTGGAGCGTCCCTCTTGTGGGCTCATTTAGCCGGATTGCCGCGCCGGCCATTGGCGCCAACGGTATTCTCTACCTCGGCACCTATGGAGTGGACAGCCGGCTGTACGCGATCGAGTAGAGCAAGAAAAGTGCAAGGAGGAGGCTCATATAAAGGGTGTACTGGCCTGCGCTGCGCTGCTGGGACTGTGCGCCACGATGGCTCCTGCACAACGTGCACAGCTTCATGAGTACGAGCTCATCATCAATGTAGTCAATGGGAGAACGGGCCAAACTCTTAAATTTGAGGCGACAAAGTGCTATCCCACGGTGTGGGACTGGGAATGTAGGCTCACCACAGACCCAAAGTATGTCCGCCCTCCCCTGTCGAGATCCGGGTAAGGCCTGACGGCAAAGGCCAGGGAGGTTGGGACACCTCCGATGTCGCCTTGCCTTGGAAGTAGCTTCTACACGGTGCGGACCACTACGGGGAGCGCCTACCTGGACGTTGACACCTATGGAAAAGTTCAGACCTTCCAAAACGACTTTCGCGTAACCTACGACGCGTTCGCAGATTCTTTTGACCCCTCTGAAGCTGACATGCACGACAACCCGGTCGGTCTTCAACCCACGCCCCCGCGCAACTTCACCTGCACCAATGCTGGCCAGACCTGGCAACATCCCCACTTCACCTGGCGCGCCCCGGAGGCCCCCGAGGGGGTCAACTTTACGTACAAGATCTACCGCAAAGGCGAGACGCCCTCCTGGGACGAAGTAGCCTCCGACCTGACGGTCACAGAGTGGACCGACCGCGAGGTGGTAATCAACCCCAGCGGCCGCAGGTACTGGTACCGCGCCACGGCCAATAGCGGGCAGTCTCCGGAGTCGGAGCCATCCAATGAGGTCAGCGTCAACGGCTACCTCGGCAAGCCCGTGGCAGAAGGAACCGGGAACTCCGAGCTGGAGGGTGGGCATGTGCGGCTGGGGGGCTACCCCAATCCGTTCAACATTTCTGCCACCATCTGCTACTCGGTGCCCGCGCCTGGGGAGGTCTCGCTGATTCTGTGCGACGTGGAGGGGCGCCAGCTCCGGCGGCTGGTGGAAGCGCATCAGTCTGCCGGGGGCTACCACCTGGCAATGGACGGCGGCGCGCTGCCTTCTGGCCTCTACCTGCTGCGGCTGCTGTGGGGCGGGCAGTCGCTGAGCCGCAAGGTGCTGCTGGTGAGGTGAGGACGGAATGGCCCGGCGGTCCAAAACTGCCTTGGAGGCCAACACTCAGCCGAGAGCGTCTGCTCCAGTCGTGCGCGGCGCCAAAAGAAATCGCTTGACAGGGGCCAAGTCTTTTTCTAAATTGAACATGAACGTTGGCCGGCTGGCCGTGGCTCTCCGTAACCGCCTACTTGGACGTACGCAATCTGTTGGACCGCTACAACGTGCTGTGGATCGCCTCCGACGGCCGGATTGGCGGCGAATTGCACGACCCCAGCGCCTGGGACGTGGGGCGGCGCATCAATGTGGGGGTGCGCATAGCGTTCGAGCCTACGCGCTGACGGTGGCTCTTGCTTCGCCTCTCTCTTGGCCTGTGCCCCTTCGACTATGCGCCGGCACCTAGCCAGCGTGGCCCCACAGGGAACGTTGCGCAGCCCGGGGCATAGTGCCACATGCGCCGCCCGCACCTGCCCATGCAACCAGCTCCGTCTGCCCCTCAAGAGCCCATTCGGCGGTGGGCTATGCATTCCGGTCACGCCGCCGTCCGGAGACGTCGCCTTCTCATCATGGACCCAATGCCTTCGACTGTCGGCTG
>JACIZP010000007.1 GCA_014359355.1 Calditrichota bacterium
GATGGGCTCCGGTTTCAAGGCCGTGGTGGTGAACATAAAGAACGGCTCGAAGCTTTGGATTTCCACTTGCCGGTTGCGCAGGGTGCGCTTCAGGGTCTGCCAGACGCCCGGTTCTACCAGCGCATCCAAGGCGTTGAGCACCAGGAAACCGCCATTGGCGCGCAGGAAGGAGCCTGCCTTGATCCTGGTAAAGTCGGCGCGCCACATGCCGCGGCCGTCTGCCACCCGTTCGATGGTGCCGAAAAGGTTCTGATAGGTGGGTGAATTCTCGAAGATGACCGGCGCCCCCTTGGTCTCGGCGTTGTCGACGATGAGGTTGACCTGGTAGTCCAGGAAAGGGTCAACGCCCCCGGATGAGTCGCGCTCGCCCTCACCATCCGTCCTGCGGAAAAGGTCCAGTCGCTCCATGATGCTCTCTTGCACGTCGTCCAAGTAGCGATGCACCTTTTCGTCTTTGTATTTCTCCTTCAGGTCGGCAATCACCGGCGCGACCAGGTCGTGGGCAAAGTGGGCGTCAAGTTCGCTTAGCTTCTGACGCAGCGCAGCCTGGTTCTTGCGCAGCTCTTTCAGCACGTTGGGCAGTTCTTTGAGCAGCTCCGGATATGCCTTCTTGAGCCGGGCGGCGTTGGCTTCTGGCAGTCGGTTTTGGGCCACCAGCAAGTCGAGCTGTTCCATTGGCACAGGCGAGCCTTCGATGATTGGCACGAGGTCAGGCTTGGTTATTGGTCCCACCTGTACCTGGATGACGGCAAAGCCCTCCTTGCGTGCCCGTGCCTCGAATGCCTCGACCACTTTGCGGTCCTGCTCACCATACGAATCGAGCAGGCGCTGGCGACGCTGGGCGTATTGGTCGCTCTCGAAGAGTTGGGGGATCTGCTTGCGCAGCGCGGCGATGGCCTCCGCCATGTCCTTACGAAAAGCCCTGCCCTTTCCTGCCGGCAGACTAATGGCCATCGGGGCATCGGGGTTCTTGAAATTGTTCACGTACAGCTTGTCATCGGGAATGGCTTTGCCACGGCGGCTCGCCAGAAGGTGGCGCACGGTGGTGGTGCGGCCTGTCCCCGCCTGGCCAGTTACGAAGATGTTGTAGCCCACGCTGCTGATGTCCAATCCCATGCGGAGGGCCTGCACCGCGCGATCTTGCCCCAGAATCTTCTCTGCGATGGAGACTTCTGCAGTTGAGGAAAACGGCAGAGTTGCCGGATCACAGTGCCAGCGGAGGCGTTCGACTGGCACCTCCTCGAACTGTGGCTTCTTCATGGTTCCCTCCGACAAAGATGGCACCATGCCAACGAATCCCTGCCCATGATGCGCGGGTTCGCCACGGGCGACGACCCGGCAAGGCGATGGCGCCTGTCCAGTCTCTTTGCCACGCGTGTCATTGCACCTTCACCTGCACGGCGAAGACTACCCTCACTGCGCGTTCCTTGACTGACCATCCCTGGGCTTGTTCCTCGAACACGTTGCGACCGGTGTAGTCGCTCAGGCCAAAGTCCACCGACAGGTCGAAGCTCACGGGGGACGATTGTATGCCCGCGCCGGCCGAAAAAGCCAGCCCGCGGATGGGATCCCCACGGTGGTCGGGTCGTTCAGTCGCGAACTGACGCTCCAGCCGCGGGTCGGTGTGAAAGCCGACGCGTACGGGGAGAACCACCTCTTTGACGGGGACTAAGTACTCCAGCCCCACATGGAGGCTATTGGCATCAGCGAGAGGCAAGCCAGGAACCGTTATGGCCGAATCCAATGACGCCCTGGACCAGGTTGCCCAATGGAAGTCGAAGGCCAAACAGAGCCGTTGCGAAGGTCGCACGGCCGCGCCTATGGTGAAAAACATAGGCACCTTCAGGTTGAGGTCGGGGCTGGTGCTGTCGACTCCGTTTGTCACTAAAGTCGGGCGCACAAAGGTGAGCGTGTGCGGAAGGGAGAGCTTCAGCCCTATGTCCAAGAAGCGGCTCACGGTGGCTGTGCTCCCCACGTCGAGGGAAAAGCCGGAGAACTTGTTCTCCCGCCGCCAGCTTTCTTGCTGCCGTTCCACGCCCTCCTCGGCGGTGCGATCTGCCCATTCCACGCGTTGTCGGCCCGAGAGGAAGTTGATGGTGACACCCGCTGCCAAGCGGTTGTTCAGCTCGGCACCCAGGGCGGCCGACAGCGCATAGAGGCCTCCCGTGCTGGTTTGCTCGACATCGCGGTAGTTGTTGATAGGAAACTCGTGACCAACAATTCGCCTGAACAAGGTGGAGCGCCCAAAGTCCACCATGCCGCGCACCGCCAGTGCCCCTGTGATGCGGCGGCGCACAGTGCTGACGGGGAACACGATGCCCACATATTCGGGGACGAGATTGGAGCCGAGAGACCCTTCCAGCGAAACGTCGGCAGGGAGGGGCGAGCTCGGTTGCACTGAGAGCACGCCGAAGGTGAAGCGCCCGACGACCAACGCTTGCGAGCCAGCAATGCGGGATAGGGCGGCGGGGTTAACGGCAGCCGCCATGCCGTCGCTGACAACCGCGACGCACGCGCCGCCCATTCCGAGTGCGCGCGCCCCGTTCCCCACGGCAACAGGGGCGAAATAGCTGAGATCGTATTGCTGGGGAAAGCAAGCCCCGACCAACGCCGTCGTAAGCAAGGCAGCGCCGATGCCCCAGCCTTTAGAAAAACTTGTTCTTTTTCCCCTGCGATCCGGCATGTGCCCTTGCCTCAATCTCCTCCCTTCGATGCACTGTTGGCTCAGTAGACTCATTCCTCTGAGAACCTACTCGGATTCGCAACTGATGACCGCGTGTACCTTGTGATCTTTCAATTTCTCCCTCCCGTGGAGAAAAGTGAGCTCGATGAGGAATGAGACGCCGACTACGACCCCGCCGAGGCGCTCCACAAGGCGCACCGCTGCAGCCGTCGTGCCGCCGGTGGCCAGGAGGTCGTCCATGACCAACACCCGTTGCCCAGGGCTAATGGCATCCTCGTGGACCTCCACGGCGTCGGTGCCGTACTCGAGCGCATACTCTTCGCGCACCACTTTCGCCGGGAGCTTGCCGGGTTTGCGCGCAGGGATGACTCCCACGCCGAGCTTGTACGCTGCGGCGGCGGCGAACAGGAACCCGCGCGCTTCGACGCCTAAGATGAGGTCGATGTGTTCCTTTGCAAAAGGGGAGAGCATCGCGTCCACTGCTTGGCGGAACGCCTCGCCATGCTTGATTAGCGTGGTGATGTCCTTAAAGCCAATGCCTTTCTTCGGGAAATCGGGTACAGTTCTGATGAGCGTTGCCAAGTCTTGCATCGACTGCTCCTCCTTGTGCTCCAGGGCTTGTCCGAGGGTGGTCTCTCAGTTCTCGTGTACCATTTCGAATTGACGGCGACGCGACAGGGCTCCAAGTTCGTGCAATGTGACGCTACTCTGTGCTGGTGCTCTTGTAAGGAAACGCTTGGGTCCTTCTCAGTAGTAGGCTATCTCAAAAGAGTCGAATTCCCCGCTGTATTGTGCCCAGTGTACGTCCACGTCGCGCACGCTGGAGAGGCGCGGCCCCACCTTTAGCGCTTTGATGTACTCTTCCACCATGCCGCGCTCGCCCTCCACTTCACTCA
>JACIZP010000008.1 GCA_014359355.1 Calditrichota bacterium
CCAGAGCTGCCGAGATAAAGAGGTCGTCGGGGAGATTGAATCCAGGACTGACCTTGTGGTTGTCCTGGTAGTGGATCTGGCGCAAGCCTAACTCCAGGTGGTCGCTGACGGCGTAGCGCAGCCCAACGTTGCCCTGGATGTCCCAGTAGGTGACGTGGAAGAGCCGGCCACTGGGTTGGGTGTACTCAACTTGCTTGAAATAGGCTTCCGAATAGGCAATGGCCACTAGCTCGCCCCGCGGCAGCGAACGGGCCGTGGTGCTGAGGCTCAATCCGTGAGGCCATTCGGTGGCGGCGACCTCCGCCGAGAGGAGGGTGAGCAACAGTGGTGCGATACAGCGAAGGCTGATCCTCATCAGGTACTTGCTCCAGTGGCGCTTTCGTTTTGAGGTAAATTTACCAATCTACCGCGACTTTTGCAAACTATTTGTCTCCGGAAAAGGAGGGAGTGCGTGGAGAAACTGCAGCGTCTTGAACATTTCCCGGGCCGCAAGGGCCCCTTGCTTGTGGTGATCATGGATGGCATAGGAATCTCAAACCATGAGGAGGGGAATGCTGTCCGTTTGGCGCGCACCCCAACCCTCGACTGGCTTCTTGCGACCTGCCCTCATCTGTTGCTTCAGGCGCATGGCACCGCAGTGGGCCTTCCCTCTGACGAGGACATGGGCAACTCCGAGGTGGGACATAATGCCATTGGTGCTGGCCGGGTCTTCGACCAGGGCGCAAAGCTGGTCAACCGCTCGCTGGCCACTGGCGAGATGTTTGCCGGGCCAGTGTGGAGGCGCCTTATCGATAATTGTCTGCGCCATGATACACCCCTGCACTTCATCGGGCTCTTCTCCGATGGCAACGTGCACAGTCACATCGACCACTTGAAGGCGATGTTGGTGCAGGCCAAACGGGAGGGGGTAAAGAAGGCCAGAATCCACGTGCTGCTGGACGGCCGCGACGTGGGCGAAACCTCCGCCTTGGACTATGTGCTGCCGTTTGAGGAGTTCTTGGCGGGCCTCAACCGCGAGGGGGTCGACTACCGCATCGCCAGTGGCGGCGGCCGCATGAAGATAACCATGGATCGCTACGAGGCAAACTGGGAGATGGTGGCCCTGGGATGGAAGACGCACGTGCATGGCCAGGCCGAGCAGTTCCGCTCTGCCGCCGAGGCCATCACCACCTTCCGCGCGCGGCATCCAGGTGTCATCGATCAGGACCTCCCGCCATTTGTCATCGCCGAAAACGGGCAGCCGGTGGGCAAGATCGAGGACCACCACTCGGTGATCTTCTTCAACTTTCGCGGCGACCGGGCCATCGAAATCAGCAGGGCTTTTGAGGAGGAGCAGTTCGACAAGTTTGATCGCAGCCCGCGCCCGAAGGTAGAATACGCCGGCATGATGCAGTACGATGGCGACCTCAAGATCCCCAAGAGCTACCTCGTCGCGCCTCCGGCAATCGACCGCACCATGGGTGAGCTCCTCGTAAACAGCGGAGTGCGGCAGTTCGCCTGCAGCGAGACGCAGAAGTACGGGCACGTCACCTACTTCTGGAACGGCAACCGCAGCGGCAAATTCGACGAAGAACGCGAGGAATACGTTGAGATTCCCTCCGACATCGTGCCCTTCGAGCAGCGCCCGTGGATGAAGAGCGCCGAAATCACTGACCGCACCGTCGAGCTCCTCAAGAGCGGCAAGTACCGGTGGGGGCGGATCAACTATCCGAATGGCGACATGGTCGGGCATACTGGCGTGCTGCAGTCGGCCATCATCGCCGTGGAGGCCGTGGACCTGGGGCTGAAGCGGCTGCTGCCGGTGGTGAGCGAACTTCACGGCCTGGCCATCATCACTGCCGACCATGGCAACTCCGAAGAGATGTTCGAGCGGAAGAACGGCAAAGTGGTCACCGACGCAGCGGGCAACCCAAAGGCGAAGACGAGCCACACGCTCAACCCAGTGCCGTTCATCATCTTTGACCCCGACTACGCCGGAGAGTACCGCCTGCGGGAGGATCTGCCGCGCGCAGGCCTCAGCAACATAGCCGCCACCATCTTGCAGCTGTTGGGCTTCGTGCCCCCTGAGGATTATGACCAGAGCCTCATCGAATTTGTGCGCAAATAGTTGTTGACTATGGCGCGGCTGTTTGCTACATTGAAGCAGTAAGAGCGTGCGAGGGCATGGGCACAAGGCGACACATCGAGCTCGTGGATCACACAGGCGACGTGGGCATCCGTGTGCGGGCCGCGGAGCTGCCGGAGCTGTTTGTGCTCGCTGCCGAGGCGATGTTCCAGATCATTTGTCCAAGCTGTGCGGTGCGGAAGAGCCTGACCCGCCATGTGGCGGTGGCAGGCGACGACCTGGGCCAGCTCTTGGTGAACTGGCTGTCAGAATTGAACTTTTGGTTCTGCACTGAACAGGAACTTTATGGGGAGTTCCGCATTAGCTCATTGGGCGATGGTTTTTTGCGAGGAGTGGCTCGCGGAGAGAAGGTCGACCCGCAACGCCACGCCATTCGCACCGAGATCAAGGCAGTGACGTACCACAAGCTCTACGTGACGCAACGCGACCAGGAGTGGGAGGCGCAGGTAATCTTTGACATCTGACCCTGGAGAGGCGAAAGGGGAGGATGGCGCGATATGAGTGAGCCGAAGCTGCGTAAGGTCAACGACTTCCTCTGGGAGATCCCAAAGGAGGGCAAGATGCGTGTCCCGGGCCGCATCTATGCGTCTGCCGAGATGCTCCCGGACGTTACCCGCGACAACGCCCATGAGCAGGTGGCCAATGTGGCGCAGCTGCCGGGCATCGTCAAGTTTTCTTTGGCAATGCCCGATATTCACTGGGGATACGGTTTTCCCATCGGGGGCGTGGCTGCCTTTGATGTTGAGGAAGGGATCATTTCCCCGGGCGGAGTGGGTTACGACATCAACTGTGGGGTGCGCCTGCTGCGCACCGATCTGCAACGCAAGGCCATTGAGCCGAAGATCAAAGAGGTGGTTGCCGCCCTCTTCCGTGCCATCCCCAGTGGCGTGGGCTCCAAGGGGCAATTGCGCCTGAGCGCCCAAGAGGAAAAGCAGGTGCTGGTGGAGGGTGCTCACTGGGCGGTGAAGAACGGCTACGGCCGGCCTGAGGACCTCGACAAGATAGAAGAGAACGGCAAAATGCAGGGGGCAGACCCGTCGGTGATCAGTGCGAAGGCCATGGAACGCGGGCGCCCGCAGCTCGGCACCTTAGGGTCCGGCAATCACTTCGTCGAGGTGGGCTACGTGGAGGAGGTCTTTGACCAGCGGCTGGCAGAGGCGCTGGGGATGTTCAAGGACCAGGTGACCATTATCGTGCACACCGGCTCGCGAGGATTTGGCCATCAGGTGTGCGACGACTACATAGCCGTGATGATGCGCGCCAGCCAGAAGTACGGCATCGAGTTGCCCGACCGCCAGCTGTGCTGCGCTCCGGTCAAGTCGCCGGAGGGGCAGCAGTACTTGGCGGCCATGGCATGTGCGGTGAACTTTGCCTTCTGCAACCGGCAGATGATCACCCACTGGACGCGCGAGGCGTTCGAGAAGGCGATGGGCATGAGTCCCCGGGACATCAACGTGCAGGTGGTCTATGAGGTGGCGCACAATATCGCCAAGCTGGAGCGTCACCGCGTGAATGGCAAGGAAATGGAACTCTGCGTACACCGCAAGGGTGCCACCCGTGCCTTCCCGCCTGGCCATCCCGACGTTCCAGAGCAGTACCGCGCCATCGGCCAACCAGTGCTTATTCCTGGAGATATGGGAAGATACTCCTACGTCCTGGTGGGCACGCAGAAGGCTATGGAGGAGACCTTCGGTTCCACCTGCCACGGCGCGGGTCGGGTAATGAGCCGCCACCAGGCCATCAAGAGCGCACGTGGCCGTGCCTTGCATCGCGAGTTGGAAGACCATGGCATCTTCGTGATGGCCTCAAGTCGGGAGACCATGGCCGAGGAGATGCCGGAGGCCTACAAGGATGTGTCGCAGGTGGTGGAGGCGGTCCACGGGGCCGGCATCTCGATTAAGGTGGCCAAGCTGCGGCCGATGGGTGTGATCAAGGGCTAAGCTTCTTGGGGGTGAACCGTGCAACTTGAGCAGGCCAAGCGGCGCATCGAGGAGCTGCGACAGCAGATCCACTACCACAACTACCGCTACTACGTGCTCGACGCACCGGAGATATCCGATGCGGAGTACGACAGGCTGATGCGAGAGCTTGTGGAATTGGAGCAGCAATTCCCTGAGCTGGTGACTCCGGATTCACCCACGCAGCGCGTAGGGGCCCCGCCGCTGGAGGCGTTCGAGACGGTGCCGCATGCGGTGCCCATGCTCAGCCTGGACAACGCTATGAACGAGGCGGAGTTGGTGGAGTTTGACGCCCGCGTCAAGCGCGCCTTGAGCCTCAGCGGCGATGTCGAGTACATGTGCGAGCCCAAGCTGGACGGCTTAGGGGTGGAGCTGGTCTATGTCGACGGCGTCTTTACCCTGGGATCGACCCGCGGCGACGGGATGACCGGCGAGAACGTGACGCAGAACTTGCGAACCATCAAGAGCATCCCATTGCGTCTTCTGGCAACTGCCGAGCCGCCGCCTGCGCGGCTGGAGGTGCGGGGCGAGGTAATCATGGAGAGGGAGGCCTTCGAACGCCTGAACCGGCAGCGGGAGATGGCTGGCGAGCCCCTGTTTGCCAATCCCCGCAACGCTGCTGCAGGGAGCGTCCGGCAACTGGACTCGAGCATCACAGCTTCCCGTTCCTTGGACTACTACTGCTATGCCCTTGGCCGGGTCGAGGGAACGTCGTTTGCAACACAACAAGAGTTCCTGCAGCGGGCCAAAGCCTGGGGCCTGAAGGTGAACCCGCATGTGCGGCTGTGTCGCGGCGTCGCTGAGGCAATTGCCTACCACCAGGAGATGCAGCAGTTGCGGGACACATTGCCGTACGAGATTGACGGTGTGGTGGTGAAGGTGAATCGCCTCGACCTGCAGGAACGCCTGGGGGTGCGCACCAGGAGCCCGCGCTGGGCCATTGCCTACAAATTCGAGGCGCGCCAGGAGACGACGCAGATCATTGACATCGTGGCGCAGGTGGGGCGTACAGGCGCCCTCACGCCGGTGGCAGTCATGCGACCGGTGCGCGTGGGAGGCGTCGAGGTCAGCAGGGCCACCTTGCACAACCAGGACGAAATCGACCGCAAGGATGTGCGCATCGGCGATTGGGTGGTCGTGCAGCGCGCCGGCGACGTGATCCCGGAGGTGGTCGCAGTGATCACCTCCCGGCGCACCGGGCAGGAGAGGCCCTATCGTTTGCCGTCCACCTGTCCCGTGTGCGGAGGGCCAGTGGTGCGCTTGGAGGGCGAGGCAGTGCACCGCTGCCAGAACATGCGCTGCCCAGCGCAGCTCAAGGAGCGCATCCGCCACTTTGCCTCTCGCCGTGCCATGGACATCGAGGGCCTGGGCGACAAGCTGGTGGACCAGCTGGTGGACAAGGGGTTGGTCAAGGATGTGGCCGACATCTACTTCCTAACTCGAGAGCAGATAGCCGAATTGGAGCGCATGGGGGAAAAGTCCGCGGACAACCTGTTGCGGGCCATCGATGCCAGCAGGCGGCGAAGCTTGGACCGCCTGGTCTTCGCCCTGGGCATCCGCTTTGTGGGGGAACACGTGGCCAAGGTGCTGGTCAAGGCGTTCGGCAGCATCGAGGCGCTGAGCCACGCCACCTTGGAGCAGCTGATGAGCGTGCACGGCATCGGACCGCAGGTGGCTGGCAGCGTTCGGCAGTTTTTCTCCCAGGAGGAGAACCTGCGCACTTTGGAGCGGCTGCGCCAGGCAGGGGTTGCCATGGCCCCCGCGCCCAAGGTCACCGCAGGTCCTTTGGCGGGCAAGACGTTTGTCTTTACCGGCGCGCTCGCTTCATTCACCCGGGAGGAGGCGCAGCGCCTGGTTGAAGAGCTGGGTGGCCATGCCGCCTCCTCGGTGAGCAAAAAGACCGACTATGTCGTGGTCGGTACTGACCCTGGTTCCAAGGCAGAGAAGGCGCGGGAGCTCGGGGTGCCGATGCTCACGGAAGATGAGTTCAAAAAGCTCATTGGCAGGTGAGACGTGTCTGCACTCCAGCGGGATCTCGTCAAGCTCATTCTGGTCGCAACAATTCTCTTTCCCATGACGACCTGTTCCTCTTCGGTCGGCAAGCGTCACCAGGTGAGACTCATCACCGTTGACCAGGAGTTAGAGCTGGGGAGGCTGTGTGCGAAGGAGGTAGCGCGGAGCTACCCGGCCCTCGCCGACAGCGAGGCGGAGAAGTACGTCGCTCAGCTGGGCCGGCGCATCGCGGCACACTCGGACTGGGCAGGCTTGAACTTTGCGTTCCGCGTCATCGACTCCGAGGAGGTATACAGCTTTGCGCTTCCAGGCGGTTACGTCTACGTCTCGAGAGGCATGCTCGAGCTGCTGGACACGGCCTGCGAGCTTGCGGCGGTTCTGGCCCATGAGGTAGCGCACGGAGCGTGCCGACACGGCGCCGAGCAGGTGAGCGCCCGCTATGGCTTGGCCCTGGCGTCAGAGTCACTCTTTGGGGCAAACCCGGCTCTCGCACGGCAGGTAGTGGCAGAGCTTTTCACCTCAAGAGGAATTCTTGCCTACGGCCGCCCGGCAGAAGAGGAAGCCGATGCACGCGCAGTTAGCTACCTGGAAAAGGCCGGTTACGACCCGCAAGGCCTGGTGCGCGTGGTAGAACGCCTGCGCGTGGTGGAGGAGCAGCGGCCGCAGGCCCTGGCTAAATGGCGCGTCACCCATGATCCGGCCAAACAGAGGCTGAAGTGGGTCAAACGGACAGTGAGGCGTCTCTCGATCCCCGAGGGATTGGTGGAGGACGAGCCCGATTTTCGTCAAATCAAGAGCCGGCTGCAAGGTTGAAGTGGCTTGGTGAGATGTGAGGAGAGGACTCATTTTTTCGGAGGAGAAAGCAATGAACAAGGAAGGCGGTGCTTTTCTGAAGGGGTTTTTGATTGGTGGAGCCGTTGGCGCCATCATTGCGCTGCTGTACGCCCCTAAATCCGGGAAAGAGACGCGCGAAGATATCAAGAAGCGCACCGAGGAGTTCCTTGAGGAGGCCGACCGCGAGCTGGCAGAGCTCAAGAGACGCGCGGCCACGCTGGTGGGCGAAGGACGCCGTCGTGCCGCAGAGCTGGCAGAGGAGGCCGAGGAGAAGGTAGAGCAGGCCAAGAGCGCTGTGGCGGAAAAGACGGGGCGCTTGCGCCGGGCGGTGGAGGCTGGTGCTCGCACCTTCGCCGAAGAAAAGGGCAAGAAAGGCGCAGAAAGCTAATCGGTCCAGCACGAGCGACAGAAACGGTGCCGCCGCAGAACCCCTGGGGCGGCACCACCCCTGGCCGTTGCCCCGGCCCGTCATGCCGGACAAACGCGGCCTTTGTCTGCAGGAAGGAGCTCTGCCATGTTGACGTCCATTAGCGTCACGGTCATTGCCGCCTTTATTGTCATTTTTGTCCTCGCGCTCATTCCGGTGCTGTGGCAGATCAGGCGTGCCGCTAAGGAGGCCGAGAAGCTGATGGAGACGGTCCGCCTCCAGATAGCGCCTGTTGCGCATGACGTGGCACGGGTGGTCGACGACGTACGCGACCTCGTCAAGCAGGCGCAGCGGCAGATGGGCAAGGTGGAAGAGAGCGTCGATGCAGTGCGCGACACGGTAGTCAAACTGCGCGACGTGGAGAGTTTGCTCCGCGACCGCATCGAGAAGCCTCTGCTTGGCATCGTCGGCACCGTGGGGGCGCTGCTCAAGGGCGTGCGCGTCTTTTTGCAGTACGTCCGCAAGTAGAAGGTCTCCGGCAGTCCAGACCTGCTGTGGTCAAACCGATGTACGATGGTGCACTGGGTGGTGGAGACAGGGCTCGGGACGACATACATCCATGAACCAGCCTCTCTGGCATACCCTTTCGTGTGAAGAAGTTCTGCGGCAACTGGGGAGCAGCAGCAGCGGTCTCAGTAGCGGCGAGGCCGCTCGCCGTCTTGACCAGTACGGCGCTAATGAGCTGGAACGTGCCGAGGAAATCTCGCGGTGGAAGATCTTCCTCGGCCAGTTCAAAAACGTCCTCATCGTTATCCTTCTCGTTGCCACGGCTATTTCTGCAGCCCTTGGCCACAGTACTGAGGCCATCGCCATCTCCTTGATCGTGCTCTTTTCCGTCTTCATGGGCTACGTGCAGGAGTACCGGGCGGAGCGGGCGCTGGAGGCACTGCGCCGCATGGCCGCCTTGCGTGCCACCGTGATCCGCGACGGCACGGAACAAGAGATTCCCTCCCGCGAAGTGGTCCCCGGTGACATTGTGCTGCTTTCTGCGGGTGACAAAGTGCCTGCCGACGGCCGTCTCTTGGAAGTGGTCAACCTCCAGGTCGACGAGGCAGCACTGACCGGCGAGTCCCACCCGGTGGAAAAAAGCGCTGCGGCCATAGAGAACGGTGCCCTTCCGATTGGCGACCGGCTGAACATGGTGTACAGTGGCACCGTCGTCACTTATGGGAGGGGACAGGCCGTCGTGGTCGCCACTGGAGCGCGGACCGAATTTGGCCGGGTCGCCGAGCTCCTCAAGACCGTGGAAGCCGCCAAGACTCCGCTCCAGGAGAATCTCAATCGCGTGGGCTCCATCCTGGCGCAGGTGGCGTTGGTCCTGGTCGCCTTGATTGGGGTGCTGGGCGTACTGCGCGGCAAGCCTCCGCTGGAGATGTTTCTCTTCGCCATTGCCATGGCCGTGGCTGTGGTGCCAGAGGCCCTGCCGGCAGTGGTCACCATCGCCTTGGCGCTTGGGGTGCAGCGCATGGCCAAGCGCAATGCGCTCATTCGCCGCCTGCCCGCCGTGGAGACGCTGGGCAGTGCGTCGGTGATTTGCACTGACAAGACCGGTACGCTGACCAAGGACGAAATGACCGTGCGCCGCCTTTATGTGGGCGATCGCCACATAGAGGTGACTGGCGCAGGTTACGAGCCGGTCGGGCAGTTTCTCTGCCAGGGGGAGGTGGTCGAGCCCACTTCTGATCCTGTGCTGCATCGGCTGCTCCGGGCAGCGGTGCTGTCCTCGGATGCCCACTTGGTGCACCACGAGGAGACGGGCCGCTGGACGATCCGCGGCGATCCCACCGAAGGGGCGCTGCTCACCCTGGCCGCCAAGGCAGGTGTGCACAAAGCCGAGCTCGAGGCAGAGTACCCGCGGGTCCAAGAGATCCCTTTCTCCTCCGAGCGCAAGCGCATGACCACCCTGCATCGAGGCCCCTCGGGGGTGGTCGCCTGCGCCAAAGGAGCCCCCGAGGTCATCCTCGGCTCTTGCTCCTTTGTGGCCACAGCCAAAGGGAACGTGCGCCTGCACGAAGCGACGCGGGAGCACATTCTGCACCAGGCCGCCGCCATGGCTGGCGAGGCCATGCGTGTGTTGGCCATCGCCTGGAAGCCTGAGGCCAGCACGGAAACCGCCGAGCAAGGGATGATCTTCCTGGGGCTTGTGGGAATGATTGACCCGCCACGGCCGGAAGCAAAGGAAGCCTTGCGGCGCTGCCGTGAGGCAGGCATCCGCGTGGTGATGATCACCGGCGACCACCCCATCACCGCCCAGGCCATCGCCAGTGAGCTGGGCCTGACGCAGAGTGGCACGGCGGTCACCGGCAGCCAGCTCGACGCTATGACTGAGGAGGAGCTGGAGGCGCGCGTCGAGGAGATCGACGTCTATTCGCGGGTGGCGCCGAGCCACAAGTTGCGCATCGTTACAGCCTTGCAGAAGAAGGGGCACGTGGTCGCCATGACCGGCGACGGGGTCAACGACGCGCCCGCGCTCAAGAAAGCCGACATTGGCGTGGCCATGGGGATTACCGGCACCGATGTGAGCAAAGAGGCGGCGGCAATGACGCTGACCGACGATAACTTTGCCTCCATCGTTGCCGCCATCGAGGAAGGGCGGGGCATCTTCGACAACATCAAAAAGTTCCTCATGTACCTCTTGTCCTCCAACGTGGGCGAGATTGGCCTGATGGCAGGCGCCCTGCTGGCCGGGCTCCCGCTCCCGCTGACTGCGGTGCAAATCCTCTACGTGAACTTGGCCACAGACGGGTTTCCTGCCCTCGCCCTGGCGGTCGATCCGGCAGCGCCCGATATCATGCAGCGGCGCCCACGGCGGCCGCGTGCTGGGATTTTTACCAAACCCGTGGTCGTCCTGATGGCCTTTGCCGGGTTCTGGTCAACAATGATCAATCTCGGCCTCTTTTCCTGGGCCTACCGGAGTGGAGCAACCGCCCAGGAGGCCATGACCATGGCCTTCGTCTCTCTGATCGGCATCCAGTTCTTGAAGGCGTACAACTTCCGGTCAGATCGCCATTCGGCCCTGGACCGCCCATTTGCCAACAAGTGGCTAAACCTGGCGATCCTGTGGGAGATGCTTCTGTTGTGCGCAATTATTTATGTTCCTTTTTTGCAGCGCGTGTTCGGGACGTATGCCTTACCAGCAAGTGATTGGCTGATTGTGGGACTGGCTACCGCAACGATCTCACCCTTTTTGGAGTTTGTGAAGTGGCTGGTTAGGCGTGGGTGGTTGGGTGCCCTGGAATAGCCCTTCGACACCTGCTGGGTCAACAGCGCGGCACGAAGGCCATCGGACGAACAGCGATGGAGCGCCGGCCCAGCCTCGACTCGCACGGAAGGTTGGCACCAGAGGCGGCTGTGGCTGGTGAAGGCGGCGCGACCAGTCATAGATTGCCTGCTCCCCAACCTGAGGTGGGAAGGGTTTGCTTCCTGGGCAAGCAAGCTGGACCTTCGGGTGGCAATGCGAGCTGTAGTGGATGAGGCTGCGAGAAAGACTGTCCCGAAAAAAACCTTTGCAGTTTACCTGAAAACAGGATATATTTTTAGCCTTGAAGGGGCAAATTGCTGGCGTGTGCGAAGCGGAGGAGATGGGTGATGGAAGTGAAGCTTGAAAGCCTGATTGAGAAGATCAAGCAGGAGGGCATCGAGGAGGCGCGGCAGACCTCTCAGGAGATCATTGCCAAAGCGGAGGAGGAGGCAGCTGCCAAGCTGCAGAAGGCCGAACAGGAGGCAGCGCGCATCGTGGAAGAGGGAAAGGCGCAAGCGGCCCGCTTCCAGCAGAATGCCGAGCGAGCCCTGCAGCAAGCAGCACGCGATACCATCC
>JACIZP010000009.1 GCA_014359355.1 Calditrichota bacterium
CATTACCTCATGCTTTGTCCCATGCCTTGCGACGCACCGCAAAGGTCACGCCCGCGCTGCCCAAGACCGGGAAGTCTGAGCCGCGCAGGCCTTGCGGGCGGCGGAGCGCTCCGTGCCGCCCGGACATTTTTTCCAGAGCGGCACGGTGCCCGCTGGTCGCAATGACGAGAAAAAGTCCCGCCGACAGACGGGACCGGGTTGTCGAGATTACTTCTCGGCCAGCTTCTTCTCGAGGTATTCCAGCGCCTTGCCCACGGTCGTCAGCTTCTCGGCCTCTTCATCAGGGATTTCGATATCGAAGTCCTCTTCGAAGGCCATGATTAACTCCACCGTGTCCAAGGAATCGGCGCCGAGATCGTCGATGAACGAGGCTTGGTCAGTAACCTCGTTGGCGTCCACACCAAGCTGATCGACGATAATCTCTTTCACCCTCTCCTTCACCTTTGGGTCAATGGCCATCTTTCACACCTCCTCTCTAGTGATATGCCTTTAACTGGTTGGCCGTCGTCTATGCTCACAATGTCCTTCTCGTTGTCACATGACCATGCCGCCGTCCACTTGCAGCACCTGTCCCGTGATGTAGGCTGCAGCCGGTGAGGCCAGGAAGACTACCGCCTCGGCCACTTCCTCCGGCTGTCCCACGCGCCGCAAGGGGATGATGTTCAGGTAGGATTGCCGCACGCTGTCCGGCAGGTTTCTGGTCATGTCCGTCTCGATAAAGCCCGGGGCCACTGCGTTCACTGTGATGCCGCGCCCTGCCAGTTCGCGCGCCGCCGACTTGGTCAGGCCGATCAACCCGGCCTTGGAGGCGGCATAGTTAGCCTGGCCGACATTGCCCATCAAGCCAATTACTGAGCTGATGTTGATGATTCGCCCGCTGCGCTGCTTGATCATCACCTTGGCAGCCGCCCGCAGGCAGTTGAACGCTCCCTTGAGGTTGACGGCCATCACCTGGTCCCAGTCGCTCTCTTTCATCCGCAGCAGCAGGTCATCACGGGCGATGCCGGCGTTGTTGACCAAGATGTCCAGACTACCCAGCCGCTCCACGCAGGTGACAATCAGCTGCTCAGCGTCGGCTGCCACCGAGACGTCGGTGCGCAGGGCCACGGCCTTTCTCCCCAGGGCTGTGATCTCCTCGGCGGTGCTGCGGGCACTGGCCTCGTCGATGTCGGCCACAGCCACGTGGCAGCCTTCCCGGGCAAGGGCAAGGGCGATGCTGCGGCCGATGCCCCGTCCTGCGCCAGTTACGGCAGCCACTTTATCTTGCAGAACTGCCATCGCTCCTCCTTGCTGCTCACACCTGGGCGAGCTCTTCTGCCGTCCCCACCGTGCGGCCAGGTACCTCCTTGTTGATCCGTTTGAGCAGGCCCGTCAACACATTGCCAGGACCGACTTCGTAGAAGATCGTCGCCCCATCGCCGATCATGTTCTGCACGGTGTTCTGCCACAGCACCGGCCGCGAGAGCTGCTCGTGCAACAGTTGGCGAATTTCCGCGGCACTGCGCACCGGGCGTGCCGTCACGTTGGCATAGACCGGAATCTGCGCATCGCGGATCTCCGCCGCTGCGAGCACTTCGCCCATGTGCTGGCGGGCGTAGTCCATGAGTGGCGAGTGGAAGGCGCCACTCACCACCAGCTCGACGACGCGCTTGGCGCCTCGCGCCCGCGCCAGCTCCATGGCGCGATGCACTGCCTGTACCGCCCCAGACACCACAACCTGACCGGGGCAGTTAAAGTTCGCCGGCTGCACCACGCCAGCTTGGGACGCCTCCGTGCACACTTCGGCCACCGCCCCTTCGTCCAGGCCGATGATGGCGGCCATGGTACCCGGAGCAATGGTCCCCGCCTGCTGCATCAGCTCACCCCGCCGTTTGACCACCCGCAGGCCTTCAGCGAAGCTCAGCGCCCCGGCAGCCAGCAGCGCGGAGTACTCCCCCAAGCTGTGTCCGGCGGCCATGTCCGGCACCACTCCCCGCTCGCGCAACAGGGCAGTGACGATGGCGGAATGGACAAAAATCGCCGGCGGGGTGATGGCCGTCTGCTTCAGCCTTTCTTCAGGGCCATTGAAGCAGACTTCGGCCAAGTCAAACCCGAGAATCTCCTGGGCCTGCGCGAACAGCTCGCGGGCCAAGGGAAAGGCCTCGTACAAATCGCGAGCCATCCCCACGTATTGCGAGGCCTGACCAGGAAACTGGAATGCCACAAAACTCATTGGCGCTCGATCTGCTTGCGTAGTTTGGCTGCTTCCACGCGGGCGTTGCGCACCCTCGCCAGAGCCTCGAAGTAGAGGTCTTTGGACTGCAGCTTAATGGCCCGCTGGTATTCGGCCTCCGCTTTGTCCAGGTCGCCCAACACTTCGTGGGCGAGGCCAAGATTGTAGTGGGCAGCAGGGTTCTTGGGCTCCGCAGCAACGGCCTGAGCAAAGGCGTCGCGGGCATCTGACCACAGTCCCTTCAGGGCGTATTTCTTGCCTACCGCCATCATCCCCTTGCCACCTTCGATGGGCCGGCGCTCCACGACCACGTACGGGGCGATTTGTCGGGCAAAGTCCTCCACCACCTCGCCGAGGAGGTCTTTGAGTATCTGCTCCCTGGGCTTGAGGGTACCGCGGCCGGCAACGACCTTGCCGCTGTCGTAGGACTTGGTGTTGGACTTGACCGCCACCAATTCGCCTGTCTCCACATTCACCATGCGGAAGGTAACGCCCACTGCCCCACGCCGGATGCGATACTCCTGGTCGACGAGCACGGTCTTCATGATCTCTTCGCGCACCTCCTTGTTGCCGCGCTTCACGGTGCGGTACTGACCCGTGCCCACTTTGCGCTCGACCTTCTCGGTGCCCACCTGGTCCGGCTCCAAGGAATAGGCCGTCACTTCCCCGAAGATGAGGGCGTCCACCCCGAGCAGACGACCAGCTTCCTTGGCGGTGGAGGCGTCAACAATGCCGGCCATGGCCAACTTGTGTTCCTCAAGGATCTGCAGCACGCGCTCCCGCTCCACGATGTGGAAGAACTTGCTTTCGAAAAGGCGCGAGGTGAGCATGCTGCTGGCGATGGCACCGGAATTCTCCGGACCGGCAAAATCGACGATGGCGATGCTCTTGATGCCGGTAATGTCGACTTGCGCCGGCTTGGTCACCGGCACAGCGATGCGCGAGCTGGCACATTGCAACGACAAGGCGAGCACGGCGGCAAACAGCGCGCTGACGACGATGCGGCGGTTCATGATCTCTCCCTCCCCGCGACCTACTATCGCGGCTACTTTCTGGCCCTGTTAGAGCCTGACGGCGGCGGACGCCCAGGTGAAGCCGGCTCCGAACGCCACCATCACCACCACATCCCCCGCTTTGGCGCGCCCTGACCTGCGTGCCTCATCCAAGGCGATGGGAATACTGGCAGCGGAGGTGTTGCCGTACTTATCCACGTTGACAAAGAGCCGTTCCTGGGGAATCCCCACTCTCTTGGCGGTGGCGTCCAGAATGCGGCGGTTTGCCTGGTGGGGAATGAGCAGGTCCACCTGGTCGCTGGTGAGCCCGCTCTTCTCCAGGATCAGCTCCGCAGCCTCTCCCATGGCGGTGACGGCGTACTTGAACACTTCCCGGCCTTCCATCTTTATGAAGAACATGCGCTGGGCTATGGTCTCCGGTGACGGGCGATGCTTCACGCCTCCGCCGGGCATGTAGAGCAGGTGGTGCAGTCGGCCATCGCTCTTCATGTACGTGGCAAGCACGCCCCGGTTTTCACGAGCTGGTTCCAGCACGGCCGCCCCCGCGCCATCGCCAAACAAGACACAGGTGGCCCGATCTTCATAGTCAGTGATCAAGGAGAGGGTCTCGGCGCCAATGGCCAGAACGCGTTGCGCTCGCCCGCTGGCGATGAGCGCATCCCCCAAGGTGAGGGCGTAGAGGAAACCGGAGCACGCGGCGGCGATGTCCATGGCGGCGGCGTTGACCGCGCCCAATTTTTCCTGCACGAAGCAGGCAGTCGAGGGAAAACCGAGATCCCCGGTCACGGTGCCCAAGATAATCACATCGATCTGGTCTGGGGTGAGCCCGGCATCTTCGAGGGCGCGTCGCCCAGCCTCAGCAGCCAGATCGGAGGTAAAGACGCCTTCCTCCACGATGTGGCGCACCTCCATCCCGGTGCGTTCCTTGATCCACTGGTCAGAGGTTTCGACGAGCTTCTCCAGGTCGGAATTGGTGAGCACCCGATCTGGCACACACATCCCCGTGCCCGTGATCATCGACTGCGGTTGCTTAGCCAACGCGTTCTCCCGAAAGCTGATACAGTTCTGCGGCGATATGTTGATTGACTCCCTCGCGCACCATCTTCACTGCTTCGCGGATGGCGTTCTTGACAGCCCTTGGCGTGGAGCGCCCATGGCCGACGATGCAGACACCGTCGACGCCAAGCAGCGGTGCGCCGCCATACTCCTGGTAATCGAAAATCTTGCGCAGACCCTCAAACGTCGGCTGCAGCAAGAAGGCGCCAAACTGCCGGATGATGTGCTTGCCGATCTTGCGGCGCAGGATGGAGCGGTACAGACGGTCAACGCTCTCCGCGAACTTGACCAAGATGTTGCCCACAAAGCCGTCGCACACCACCACCTCCGCGCCGCCTTTCAGCACGTCGCCCCCTTCTATGTTGCCGATGAAGTTGAGCTTGCTCTTGCGCAGCAGGCGGAACGCAGCCAGGCTTGCTGCATTTCCCTTGCTTTCCTCCTCGCCGACGCTGAGGAGCGCCACACGAGGCTCTGGATGCCCCAGCACATGGCGGTAAAAGATCGTCCCCATGAGCGCGAACTGCAACAGGTGGAGGGGGCGGCAATCGACATTGGCGCCCACATCCAGCAGCAGCGTGGCTCCTTCCAGGCGGGGCAACAGCGCACCGAGTGCCGGCCTGGCGACTCCTTGCAGTCTCCCCAAGTTCCACACCGCGGCAGCCATGGCCGCGCCGGTATTGCCCACGGTGACGACTGCATCCACCGCCTGCTGGCGATGCAGGCGCATTGCCACCGCAATGGAAGCATCCCGCTTCGCGCGCAGGGCCGCCGCCGGCGGCTCGCCCATCTCGATGCGCTGCGAGGCGTGGTGGATGCGGAGAGGAAGCTCGGCAGTACGGAAGTGGCGGGCCAATTCGCGCTGGATCTGTAGCCGATCGCCGACCAGAACGATTTCGTACTCGCCGCGCGCGGCGCGTGCTGCCTCGACGGCGCCATGGACCACGTCCTCTGGGGCATTATCACCCCCCATTGCGTCGAGGGCAACGCGCACTGTGTTGCGCTCCGCCACGGCTGATCCTCTGCGAGGGGCCTTACCTACACTTCACGCGGCAGGAACACCGAACGTCCACGGTAGTACCCACAACTCGGGCAGGCCCGATGTGGGAGTTTTGGCTCACCGCAATTGGCACACTTGCTCACCGTCGGGGCCGCTGCTTTCCAATGCGTGCGGCGCTTATCCCTTCGCGAGCGAGAATGACGTCTCTTTGGTAGTGGCATGCTTTCCTGACTTCCTTTCTTCTACCCCTGCACTCCGCGGAACTTGGCCAGTTTGGCCCAACGGGGGTCAATCTCCTCGATGTGGCAGGTGCAGGTCTCATAGTTCAGATTCGCACCACAGTGGGGACACAAGCCCTTGCACTCTTCCGAGCAGAGCATCTTGATGGGGAGCATGAGAATCAGCGCCTCGCGCACCTCGCGCGCCACATCAATTTCGGTCTGACCTGGGGCAAGCAGGTAGACATCTTCCTGCTCCTGCTCAAGGAGTTCGGGCTCGGGTGTGAAGATCCAGAGGCAATCTTCGGCAAAAGTCCGCTCGAACGGCTCAAGGCAGCGGTCACACGTGGCCAGGGCGTGTCCGCTGACCCGGACGCGCAGGTACACCTCGCGGCCAATCTTGTTGATGCCACCATGGACGGTCACCTTGCCCCGGTAGGGCGTGTACTCTTCGAGGTCGAGAGTCTGGCTGGTCGACTCCAGCTCGACCGCCCGCACCACCTCGTCCAGGTCGCCTATGTAGATCTTCATCGGGCTACCCCAAAAATTTGACTGCAAATTTACCAATAATTGCCCTCATTGTCAAGCACAAAATTGGCGGGAGCGCGCACACCCGCCGATCATGCTACTGCTAAGCCATTGTTTGTCAAGGCAGTAGATGCTGCCCTCAGGGCAGCAGAATAGTGAATGTCATTCACCATCAGGGCCGTTCTTGGCGACCGGAGGCAGACCCTTAGCCTGCGGCGCCGTCTGTCCGCAAGAGCTCCTCTGTGCTGAAGAAGAAACTGACCTCTCGGGCGGCGTTCTCCGGCGAATCGGAGCCGTGCACGAAGTTGCGGCGAATGCTTTCCCCGTAGTCGCCCCGCAGCGTCCCCTTGGGGGCCTTCTGGGGGTCAGTGGGACCGATGAGTTGCCGGAACTTGTCCACCGCTCCCGGCGCTTCCAACACCAGGGGTACACAAGGCCCAGAGGTCATGTAGGCCACGAGTTCTTCAAAGAAAGCCTTGCCGCGGTGCACGGCATAGAACTCCTCAGCCACTGGCCGCGACAAGCGGGTCAGCTTCATCGCCACAAGGCGGAATCCTGCCCCCTCAATGGCGTCGATCGCCTTGCCAATCAGATGTTTCTCCACACAGTCAGGCTTCAAGATAGCTAAGGTCCTTTCCATCCCTCAACTCCGTGCTCGCATTGCAATCCGTCTTTGGGTCTCCGAGTGTCAGTTCTTTTGGAGCGTTTTCCCCACCTCCAGTCCGGCGTGGAAGGCCTTGAGGTTAAGCTCCTCGGTGCCTTTGGGCACCCGCGCGCGGATGGCGGCCTCCATGGCACCCTGGCTCACCACGTTGGTAATGGCGGTGATGATGCCCAGGGCAACGATATTGGCCACCAGCGCGCGGCCAGTTTCGCGCTCGGCTATGGCCACCATGGGCACCCGATAGACCGTGAACTTTCCTTCCGGCACGCGCTCCACTGCCTCGGCGTCTACCAGGAGAATACCGTTGTCCAGCAGGTCTTTCACGTACTTGTCGCAGGCCTCTTGCGTCAAAGCAAGCAGCAGGTTGAGTCGCGTCGCCTTTGGGTAGTCGATCTCCTCGTCGGCAATGATTACCTCCGAGCGGCTGGCACCGCCGCGCGCCTCCGGCCCGTAGGACTGGCTCTGCGTCGCGTTCTTCTCGTCGTAGATGGCAGCCGCCTCAGCAAGAATCTTGCCGGCCAACACCAGACCTTGTCCTCCTTCGCCGCTCAAGCGAATCTCATATCGGAATGCCATGCCTTTCCCTCCTTCGCGCGCCCAGGATGCGCCCGTTACTTCACACAAGCTCACTTCCGTCTGAGGTTGTCGATGAGCGCCTGATAAGCCTCCATGTACTCTGGGCGGTCAACGTCAGTAAGCACGCCCGTCACGATCTTGTCGTTCAGTTGCTCCGGGGGCAGTTTTGCTGCCTCCTGCACGCTGATGGTGTGCTCCTTCTGCCAGCGGATCATGTCCACGCCGGTGCCGAGGCGATTGCGACGCCCATAGGCAGTGGGACATGGGGTTAGCACCTCGACCACCGAGAACCCGCGTTTGAGCAGAGCTCGTTCGATGAGCTTATCCAGCTGAAACACGTGATAGACAGTGCCGCGGGCGACGAAGCTTGCCCCTGCCGCCTGGGCAAGGCCGCTAATGTTGAAAGACGGCTCAAGGCTGCCATAGGGCGCGGTGCTCGCCTTCATCCCCACAGGAGTCGTCGGCGAAACCTGTCCACCGGTCATGCCGTAGATGTTGTTGTTGAAAATGACCACCGTCAGGTCGATGTTGCGGCGCGCTGCGTGGATGTAGTGGTTGCCGCCGATGGCAGTCGCATCGCCATCGCCGGTAACCACGATGACGTGCAGCTCCGGCTTGGCCATCTTCACCCCGGTGGCAAAAGCGATGGCACGGCCGTGGGTGGTGTGCAGCGTGTTGAAATCCACATACCCAGGCGTGCGGCTGGAGCACCCTATCCCTGATACCATGCAGACCTGGTCTTTCGACCAACCGATCTTGTCGATGGCGCGCAAAATGCTCTTCAAGACGATGCCATTGCCACAGCCTGCGCACCAGATCAAGGGGAGCTTGCTCATGCGGAGGTATTTGGTATAGTCGATCATCTGGCCACCTCCCGGATCGCATGCAGAATGAGCTCTGGTGGAATGGGTTCGCCATCGACGCGGTTAACCCGATGCACTGGCACCTTGCCGCACACGGCCCACTCGACCTCGTGCGCCACTTGGCCCATATTGAGCTCGGCCACGATGATGGCGCTCACCCTTTCGGCCAACGCGCGCATCTCCTTGTCCGGGAATGGCCACAGGACGAGGGGACGGAGCAGGCCGGCAGGGATCCCCTCCTGCCGCGCCAGGCGCACAGCCTGACGCGCGGCGCGTGCCGTGGCGCCGTACGCCACCACGCCAATCTCTGCGTCCTCCAGCTGCTCTTCAGCGACCTGCACGATGTCGTCGCGATGACGCGAGATCTTGCGGTTCAATCGCCTGATCAGGCGGTCGATCTGCACCGGGTCGTTCGTGGGAAAACCCGTCTCGTCGTGGCACAAGCCGGTGACGTGGAAGCGGTAGCCAGTGCCGTAACTCGCCATCGGCGGGATGTCATCCTCAGTGAATTTGTAGGGGAGGAACTCTTCCGGGGGGCAGTTGGGCAGCTTCCGCTCATAGACCTCAATTTCATCGGGTTCTGGCAGGATCACCTTCTCGTTGACGTGGGCCACAATCTCGTCCATGAGGAGGATCACCGGCGTGCGGTAGCGCTCCGCAAGATTGAAGGCGCGCACCGTGAGGTCGAAGGTCTCCCGCACGCTGTACGGGCACAGGGCAATGATCTCGTGGTCGCCATGGG
Source organism: Calditrichota bacterium (assembly GCA_014359355.1). Classification (NCBI taxonomy): domain Bacteria; kingdom Pseudomonadati; phylum Calditrichota; species Calditrichota bacterium. Next base: position 8,870 of record JACIZP010000009.1, read on the forward strand.
TGCCCCACCTGGCCTGCATGACGTCCATCTGCGAGGGGAGCGTGGGCAGGCCCGTGCTCGGTCCACCGCGCTGGACATCCACCACCACGCACGGCACCTCTGCCATGGCAGCAAAGCCAATGTTCTCCTGCTTCAAGGAAAAGCCGGGGCCACTGGTGGCAGTCATCGCCTTAGCGCCAGCAAGCGAAGCGCCGATGACCGCCCCCATGGCTCCTATTTCGTCCTCCATCTGGATGAACTTGCCGCCGACTTGCGGCAAGCGGTAGGAGAGAATCTCGGCAATTTCTGACGACGGGGTGATGGGATAGCCGGCAAAAAAGCTCAGCCCTGCGGCCAGCGCACCCTCGGCGCAGGCATCGTTGCCGGTCATCACCTCCACTCGCGGCCCTTTCTCGCGCTGCATCACAGTTTCCTTTCCCATCCTCTTCGCTTCGCCTCAGGCGACTTTTTTCTTGCGCCGCTCCCCAACCACGGTAATGGCAAAATCGGGGCAGCGTGCGTCACAGAGCTGGCAAGCCGTACAGGCTTCCAGATTGACCACAACGGGGTAGTTCCGCTCCATGGCAAGCACGTGTTGCGGGCAGAACTCCACACAGATCCCGCACCCCTTACAGAATTTCTTGTTGATGAGAATCTGAATCCCCTGCTGCTCCTGTTCCTCTTCCTCGCTCATCTTTGCGCTCCTGCCTACCTATTCCGGAACGATGCGCGTGCCAGTCAGTCCATCCAGTGCATCAGGCATGCCCTGGATGGAGGTAATCACTACCAACTTGCCGCCCCACTGCAGGAAATCGATGGCCGCCTCTATCTTCGGCCCCATGCTTCCGGGCGGGAAATGTCCTTCGGCCAAGTACTGTTTGGCTTCTTGCAGAGTTAGCCTGTCCAAGTCGCGCTGCTGGGGAGTGCCGAAGTTGAGCGCCACCTTGTCCACGCCGGTGAGGATGTACAGCTCCTGGGCGCCAATGTCCCGCCCGAGCACTGCCGCGGCGCGGTCCTTGTCGATGACGGCGTCTACTCCCTCCAGCGTGCCGTCCTCCTCCACATAGACCGGGATACCGCCTCCGCCTGCGGCAATCACCACATAACCTTGCTCCACCAGGTGCTTGATGCACTCCTTTTCCACAATCGCCTTGGGCAACGGGGAGGGCACCACGCGGCGGAAGCCGCGACCCGGGTCCCGCTTGATGACCCAGTTCCGCTTGCGCATGAGCTCCTCCACTTCGTGCTCATGGTAGAACGGACCGACGAACTTTGTCGGGTTCAAAATGGAGGGGTCGTCGCGGTCGACAATCACCTGGGTGACGATCGTGACCACCTGCCTGGTGATGCCACGCTTGATGAGCTTATTCTGCAGCGACTGCTCGATCATGTACCCCATGCCCCCTTCCAAGTCGGCCACTATGACTCCCAAGGGCACAGGCGGCACCAGGTGGCGCGCTTCCTCCACGCGGATCAACGCGTTGCCCACCTGCGGCCCGTTGCCATGGGTGACCACTACCCGATACCCTTTCTCGATCAGGTCGGCCACCCCCACCAGGCTGCGCCTCGTGTTGGCAAACTGCTGGGTGATGTTGCCCTCTTCGAACTCGCGAGTGATGGCGTTCCCGCCGAGGGCAACCACCGCGATCTTGCCGTCGCTCACTCCCATAGCACCCCCCTCGCCGTGCACATGGTTATCGGTTTACCGCTATGCATCTCCCCGCAACGCCGGCACTCCACGGAGAATCTCTTGCAGCGTGGGCGAGCCTATCTCCTGCAACTCGTAGCGCACGCGCACGCAGGGATGCTTGAGACGCATCACCCGCCGGAGGTCAATGGGGGTGCCGACGATGACGGTGTCGCAATCACAGGCGTTGATGGTGGCCTGCAGGTCTTTGATCTGCCGTGGCCCATAGCCCATGGCGGGGAGCAGGCTGCCGATCTCGGGGTACTTTTCGAAAGTGGCCACCAGACTCCCCTTCAGGAAAGGCCGGGGGTCGACCAACTCGCAGGCGCCGTACTTTTGCGCCGCTACCACGCCTGCCCCATAGCTCATCTCCCCGTGCGTCAGCGTGGGGCCGTCCTCGACCACCAACACGCGCTTGCCGCGCACCAGCTCCGGCTTGTCCACCAGAATCGGCGAGGCGGCATCGACGATGATGGCGCGCGGGTTGACCTCAACGACATTGGCCCGCACATTCTCGATGTCCTCAAAAGACGCGGTCGTCTCCTTGTTGATGACCACCACGTCGGCCATGCGCAGGTTGGTCTCTCCGGGGTAGTAGGTCACCTCGTGCCCGGCTCGCAGCGGATCAGCAACGGTGATGTGCAGCGCCGGCCTAAAGAACGGTATGTCGTTGTTCCCACCGTCCCAGAGGATTACCTCGGCCTCTTTTTCCGCCTCGGCAAGAATGGCGGCATAATCAACGCCTGCATAGACCACCGTACCACGGTCCAGATGAGGTTCGTACTCCTCCCGCTCTTCGATGGTACACTCGTGGCGGTCGAGGTCCTCGTAGGTAGCAAAGCGCTGTACCCGCTGTTTCCTCAGGTCACCATAGGGCATGGGATGTCGGACCACCACCAGCCGCTTGCCCATGCTGCGCAGAATATCGGCCACCCGCCTCGTGGTCTGGCTCTTGCCGCAACCGGTGCGCACCGCGCAGATGGCCACCACCGGGACCTTGCTCTCCAGCATGGTCGCCTTGGCCCCAAGAAGGCAAAAGTCAGCACCCGCGGCATTGACGATCGCCGCTTTGTGCATCACATACTCATGGGAGACATCGCTATAGGAAAAAACTACCTCATCGACCTGCTTCTCGGTGATCAGCTTGGGAAGATCCTCTTCCGGATAGATGGGAATGCCACGCGGATACAAGGGACCAGCCAGTTCGGCGGGGTAAACGCGTCCCTCTATGTCCGGGATCTGTGTGGCGGTGAAGGCAACTACCTCTGCATCTTGGCGCTCGCGGAAGTAGACATTAAAGTTGTGGAAATCGCGTCCGGCTGCACCCATGATAAGCACTCTCTTCCTTGCTCCCATAACCTCTCCAAGCTTGTCCGACCAACCCTGTCATCTGAAACCCCCGTTCTCAGCAGTGCACGTCCTGCTGCGCTAACCAACCGAGCAGCGTGTCACGCACCTCGGCAACTGTCTTGAGCGTCATCACGTGCGAGCGCACGGCCTTGGCGCCAGGGATGCGTTTCAGGTACCATGCCACATGCTTGCGCATGCGCACCACCGCCACCGTCTCGGGTAGCTGCGCAACGGCCAACTCCAGGTGCTGTAGGCACGCGCCGATGCGTTCCTCCACAGAAGGCACACCAGGTTGCTCGCCAGCAAGGAGTTGATTGATGTGCCGGAAAACGAAAGGGTTCCCAAGAGCACCCCTGCCCACCATCACGAGGTCGCACCCGGTCTGTTCCATCATCTGCCGCGCGCTGTCGGCGTCGACCACGTCCCCGTTGCCGATGACCGGCACGCTGACGGCTGCCTTCACGGCTGCGATGACTCCCCAATCCGCCTTGCCGGTGAACATCGCTGACCTGGTACGCGCGTGCACGGTAATGGCCGCGACGCCACACTCCGCCAGCCGGCGTGCGATCTCCACCGCCTGGCGGGCATCATGCCAACCGGACCTGACTTTGGCGGTCACCGGCACGGAGGCCGCGTCCACGGCAGCACGGCAGATTGCTTCCATGCGTGCGGGTTCCTTGAGCAGTACCGCCCCTGCACCCTGGCGGATGACCTTCGGCACCGGGCAACCAAAGTTCAGGTCGATGAGCTCTGGCCGCAGCTGCTGCACAAGCTGTACTGCCTCAGCGACCACAGCAGGATCAGCCCCGAAGAGCTGTACCCCGATGGGCCGCTCCTCCTCCGCGAAGCGCAGATAGCCCCACGTGCGCGCACTGCCCCGCACCAAGCCGTTGGCGCTCACCATTTCCGTGAAGACCAGCGCCGCACCGTACGAACGGCACAGGCGCCGAAAGGGGCTGTCACTGACCCCCGCCATCGGCGCCAGGACTGCCTTCCCGTGCACTTCTACGCTGCCGATGCCCATGGGCGGTCAATATAGCACTTTGGGCCGTAAGTTGCAATATCTTTTTTGTTGCTTTTTCCTTTGGATTTTTGTATAATTGACGCCGGTTTGACCAAGCATGACGAACTCTAACGCGGGAGTGGATTGATGGCACGAAGATGTGAGATCTGCGGCAAGGGACCATCTGTGGGCCACAACATCAGCCATGCGCACAACGTGACGTTGCGCCGCTGGCTTCCGAATCTGCAGACGGTGCGAGTTAAGGTCGATGGCGGCTCGAGGCGGATGCGTGTGTGCACCCGCTGCCTGCGCAGTGGACGCGTGCAGAAGGCCGTGTAGCCAATGGCTTCCGGAGGATCGCAAAGTGCGGCGGCTCGTCACAGAAACGAGGCGCCGTTTTCGTTTCGGGGGGTTCTGGAAAGCCACCTGGGAGACGGACGGACCATCGCTCGCTTGCGCGGCAGAAAGGGCGGAGTGTTCAATAGCGGGCACCTCCTCTCGCCTTGTGCATCACGCCGGCGTTCCTCAAACCATTCAAGTTCCGCTTCGCCGCCTACGTGGTACAGGGATGGCTCCTTGCCCGCTCGACAGCCCGAAGTGAGCCAGGCGCCTTGCAACGAGTTTATCGGCAGGCGAGTTTGCGGGCGTTGAGTTCCTTCAAGAACCCTTAGATCCCCCGACGCGGTCACCGGGCCTGGCTTCCCCCTCTCCGACCTGCCCCTGCATCTTGCACCATTGCCGCCAGAGCTGTGCCCTGATTATGCCGGCGTCCACGATGTCCCACGGGAGCGTTGATCGGTACGTTCTCGGCCGGTGAATGAGCTGCCGCCAATCGACCCCTGCTTCGCTCCAGGCCTGGGGCCAGCTTAGGTTGCGCCTCACCTTCAGGACCAGAGCATGACCCACTTCCTGCCCTCCCAGGGAGAGAACCGCCTGCAGTAATTCCTCCCGCAGGCTCTTGGGGCGGACACTCACTCCGCTGACGCGGCGCAACTGAGCCTCTAACCACTTCCGCCGCTCCTGCAGTTCGGCACGCTCGGGCAAGGCCGCCCATTGAAAGACCGTCCATGCTTTGGGAATGACTGTGTTGATGCTCACCGTCACCCGGCGCCCCTTTCCCTTGCCAGCGAAGCGCGCCGCCGCTTCGCGCACCATACGCACGATGGCATCGAGGTCGCTTTCTCCCTCCGTGGGGAGGCCGATGAGAAAGTAGAGCCTCAGGGTCGCCACTGGGGCCTGCGAGACCAGGGTCAAGGCCCTGTCGATCTCTGCGTCGCTGATGCGCTTGTTGATGAGGAAGCGAAGCCGCTCCGAGCCTGCCTCTGGGGCTAAGGTGATGGAGCGGACATTGGCCCGGGCAAGCGCATTGAGCAGCCGCTCCGAGAGGGCGTCGATGCGGAAGGAGGAAAGTCCCAGTTCATATCCTGCGTCCGCGAGGTGCTCGCAGAGCTGGTCCAATTCCGGAAAGTCCGACAGGGCGGCGCCTACCAGGCCCACCCTTTTCGTGGCGAAGATGTGACCCCGCACCACTTCTTCAACTTCTGCAGCGCTGAGCAGTCGCCGGGGACGGTAAATATGCCCGGCGGCACAAAAAGAACAGCCGCGGGAACAGCCGCGGCCTACTTCCACCAGAAACATCTTGCGGTAGTGACTATGCCGCGTCACTACCGCCGAGAATGTTGGGTGCGCGCGGAGTTCGGCCACGTACTGCCGTGCCACAGCAGGGCCTTCCCATCGCGTGCCGACCGAGGCCGGAGCGAGAACCCCAGACACACCACCCATCTCTTCCACCACACCCGCCCGGCCTCGGCCAGCATCACGTCCTCTTCGATACGCGGCGACGATCGGCTCGATTGCCTCTTCCGCTTCGCCAATGAAGATGGCGTCCATGATGGGCATCATCGGCGCTGGATTGAGGGTCACCGCTGCGCCACCCGCAAGAAGCAGCGGGTCATGCTCCCCACGCTCCGTCCTCAGGAGGGGAATCCCCGCCTGGTGGAGCATCCACACCGCATTGGGGTAATCGAGCTCAAAAGAAAGCGAAAAAGCGACAATATCAAAATCGCGCAAGGGTCGCCCCGACTCCAGGGTGCGCACTTCGCGGCGGAGAGGGCCTTCACCGAGGAAGGCCCTCTCGCATCGCGTCTCGCCACAACCGTTGAGGAGGCGGTAGAGCGATTGATATCCCAGATTGGCCATCCCCACCTCGTAGGAGTTGGGGTAGACCAGTGCCACCTGGATCGGCGCCTCCGGTTTGAGGCGCACTGCGCTGTCTTCTGCACTGAGCAGGGCCTCAGCGTAGCGTCGAAAGTCCCTCGTACCCCTGCCCATGTTCGTTCCGATCAAAAGAGCCGCCGGCGCTTGCGCAGGTATGCGGGCTCATCCTGCTCGTTCTCGAACACAATCTCCTGCACCTGCCCTGGCTCCTCGAATCCATTGCCGCCGTTGGCCGGTTCCTCAGCCTGCGTCTTGCGGGCAAAGGCAGGGAATTGGCTCGGCTCCAAGTTCGAGGGAGGGCTCATGCGCCAAATGTCCTCTGGCGGCGCTGCCTTCTGCCGCGCGGGGCGGCCGAAGCCCGTGGCGATGACCGTCACGCGCACTTCGTTTTTCAGCTTCGGGTTGATCACTGCGCCAAAAATGATGTTGGCATCTGGCCCTGCTGCATCGCGGATGACGGTGGCGGCCGCCGATGCCTCGTGGAGACTCAGGTTAGGCGGGCCGGTGATGTTGACCAGCACCCCGGCGGCGCCTAAGATGGAGGTCTCGCCGATGAGCGGGCTGCTGATGGCCGCGCGGGCAGCGGTCACAGCCCGGTCCTCTCCGGAACCAACCCCCGTGCCCATGAGCGCGTCGCCTGCCTCCGTCATCACTGTGCGCACATCTGCAAAGTCCAGGTTGATGAGCCCCGGCACCGTGATCAGGTCGGAGATGCCCTTGGTAGCGTTGAGCAGCACCTCGTCCGCCAGGCGGAAAGCCTCGGTGAGCGGCGTGTCCTTAGGTACGATCTCCAACAAGCGCTGATTAGGCACGACGATGAGGGTATCCACACGGTTCTTGAATTCGCCGATGCCCTCTTCGGCGCGGCGCATGCGCTTCAGCCCCTCGAACTCGAAGGGCTTGGTGACAATGGCCACCGTGAGGGCCCCAAGGTCCTTGGCAATCTCGGCCACGATGGGTCCCGCGCCAGTACCGGTGCCGCCGCCCATGCCGGCAGTGACAAAGACGAGGTCGGAGTCGGTCAGAGCCTCCACCACAATCTCGCGGCTCTCCTCGATTGCTCGGCGACCCACCTCGGGGTCTGCGCCGGCGCCTAGCCCCTTGGTGGTCATGCGCCCGATTTGGAGTCGAACCGTGGCCTTGCACTGGGCCAACGCCTGCACGTCGGTGTTGATGCCGATGAACTCAACGCCCGACAGGCCAGCCTCGACCATGCGGCTCACGGCGTTGCAGCCTGCGCCGCCAACCCCGACCACCCGCAACTTCGCCGCCGGGTCCGGTCTCTCGTCAAACTGGATTGTGAGGTTCATAGTCGACTCCTCTTGCGCCTTCCCACGCAGCTTTCTTATTCCCATGAGCAGCTCCCACGGCTTACAGGGACTACCTTCTCGGGTCGTGCCTCTTGCCAGTCAACACTCGCCAGACCCGAGCCCACAGGCCATCGTCTGGTCCTGGAGAGCCGAAGCCATCGCCAAATTCTTCCGGATGCCGCACCTGGTACAATACCAGCCCCACGGCCGTGGCAAAGGCCGGGTTCTGTACCTCTGCCACCAATCCAGAAACGCCATTGGGAATCCCCAGTCGGACCGGCGCCTTGAAGATCTCCTCGCAGAGCTCAGTCGTCCCTTCCAATGTCGCGCCGCCGCCGGTGAGCACCACCCCCGCGGTGGCCAACCGGCTGTACTCGCACTTTTGGATCTCCTGGTAGGCCAGCGACAGGATCTCCTCCATGCGCGGCTGAATGATGTCCACCAGCACTGCCTTGGAGACTTTGCGGGTGCTCTGCCCGCTCAGGGCTGCGACTTCGACAAAGTCCTCCTTGTCCCCTTCGCAGTGGCAACTGCTGCCGTGGTTGGTCTTGACGCGCTCGGCTTCCTCAAGGGAGGTGCGCAGGCCGAAAGCCAAGTCGCTGGTCACGTTCCGCCCTCCGAGCATCACCGCGCCCGTGTGCCTGATCGAGCCCTCGAAGAAGACGGCAACGTCGGTCGTGCCGCCCCCAAGGTCGACGAGTATCCCGCCCAGGTCCTTTTCCTGATCACCCATCACTGCCTCGGCGGACGCCAGAGCCTCCAGCACGATGCCGCCCACACTGTAGCCTGCCTTTTCCACGCAGCGAATGATGTTCTGCACCGCGGTGACGGCAGCGGTAATGATATACACCTCCGCTTCCAAACGGACCCCGCACAGGCCCACCGGATCCTTGATGCCCCGCTGTTCATCCACCACGAACTCCTGGCGGATGATGTGGATGAGCTCGCGGTCAGAAGGCAGCGCCACGGCCTGGGCAGCATTGATCACTCGTTCCACATCCTCTTCGGTGATTTCGCGGTCCTGGCCACTGACCGCCACTACTCCCCTGCCATTGATGCCGCGGATGTGGGAGCCAGCGATGCCCACGCACACCGGTGGCACCTCGACGCCAGCCATCTGGCCGGCCTGTTCCATGGTGTCTTGGATGGCCTGAACGGTCCTCTCCAAATTGACCACCATGCCGTGGCGCAGGCCCTCACATGGGGCCGTGCCGACGCCGATGATGTGCACCCCACCGCCGTCATCCACTTCGGCGATGATGGCTGCCACTTTGGTTGTGCCAATGTCCAGGCCAGCTACGTATTCCATCCTCCGGCTCCTTTTTGCTGAGCGGAAGCTGATCTTGTCAAGTCGCTTTTTCCAATCTGGCCACTACCTGACCGTCCAAGCGCAGTTCCAGAAACTTGACGTTCGCCAGGCCCTGGCCGCTGTCCAAGTAGCGCAGCACTGTGGCCAGATAAGCCACTTTGCGTTTGACGTGTCCCCTGCCCAAAAGCACAGGCACTCCTCGGCCATCCAAATAGAGGACCGTGCCCAGCTCTGGGTCTATGGCCACCTGCCCGATGCGGCAGAAGAGCGCAGGGCTTGCCTCTCTGGCGCTGGCGAGGAATTCAAGGGCCTCCAGCACCTCGCCGGTCACCACCTGGTGGTGCTCCGGGTCGATAAGCGCCGCCGCGCAAGTGACCATGGGCAGGTCTTTCTTGCGCTCCGACACCTCGAGTGCAACAAGGCGCCCCTTCCGATCCACCGGGAAGCGAGTCGAATTGAGGAAAGCCAAGGGTGTTGCTTTCGCCAAACGGGCACTCCCAAGGTCGCCGATCGCGTTCAACGGAATGCCCATGCGGCCGCCGGTGGTGGAAATTGCGTCATCGGACGTTGTTTGGCTTGTGGGCTTTGCCATGGCTGCGCCTGTTGGAGAAGATTTGCCCCGGACTGGCACCGGAGACTCGCTTGGACCGGGCAAGAGCAAGAACCCCAGAAGCAGCGCCACACTCCATAAGCCCAATCCCAGCGGCGCGGCAATTGCCGGCCAGTTGCTCCTCCGTCGCACACGGGGAGCCAAGTAGTAACGTCGGTAATGTCGCCTGTTCACCATGCCACCTCTATTCACTCACGCGGCTTTGGCAGTGGCGGCTCGCACACGACTCACTCTCAACCACCGACTGCAGGGCCCACTCCGAAGGAAGTCGCACCCTTCCTACCCTACACTCTCACCCTTTGGGCTCTGCGTCGCCAGGACGCGCGTCGGAACGAGCCGCCAGCGCCAAAGTCGCCTGTACTATTCGCGCCGCTGCATCGGGCCGCGCCAACTCGGCCATCTGTATTCCCATCCGCTTCAACCCAACCTCATCGTCCAGCAGCGGCGTTAGTTCCACAACACAACGTTCTGCGGTAAAGTCACCGTCCAACACTACCCGTGCCGCGCCATGCTGCGCCAAAGTGCGCGCGTTCCATTCCTGGTGTTGCGCCGCAGCAAACGGGTACGGCACCAGCAGGGCGGGCAGTCCAAAAAGCTGCAGCTCGGCCAAGGTGATGGCGCCCGCACGACACACGGCAAGGTCGCTCGCCCGGTAGGCCGTGTACATCTCATCGATGTAGGCACGCACGAGCACGCGGTCACCGAAGCGGGCGGCAGCTTCCTTCACCCTGGCAAAGTCGGCATTGCCCGTTCCCCAGATCAGCTGTACGTCAGGCCTGGCCATGAGGGCCGGCAATGCGCCCAAGAACGCCTCATTTATCCGCCGTGCCCCTTGGCTGCCGCCAAACACCAGCACCGTCCTCCTGCGGGTGTCCAGTCCCAGCTGCGCGCGGGCTTGCTCCTGTGTGAGCTCCGGTGGCCTTCTCCGCACCGGGTTGCCAGAAAGCCGCACCTTGTCCGGGTTGCGAAAGAACGGAATCGACTCCTGGTAGCTCACGTGCACCTCGTGCACGATGCGCGCCAGCAGGAGCGTGGTGGCCCCAGGGCGAACGTTCTGCTCCTGGATCAAGCGTGGCAGGCCCAGCAGCCACGCAGCCACCACCACCGGCCCACTGACGTACCCACCGGTACCAACCACTGCGGCAGGTCTGAGCCGTCGCAACAGCGCCACCGACTGCGCCAAGCTGGCAGCCGCCCTGATAGGCACCAGCAAATTGCTCGGGGCAAGCCGTCGCCGCATTCCCCGCACCGCGATCATGTGCAGCGGCCATCCCAAGCGGGGGAGCACCGTTGCCTCAAGCCCACGCGGGGTACCCACAAATACCACCTGTGCATCGGGAGCCTGCCGCCGCAACTCCTCGGCCAACGCAATGGCCGGATAGAGATGGCCGCCAGTGCCTCCCCCGGCGAACACGAAGACCCGTGAAGCCTGCCTACTTGACTTATCGGCCATTGCCTTCTCGCCCAGGGGACGATGCTTAACGCGTCCAGGGCCTCACTCTCACCGAGGTGGACGGCCTGCGCAGAGGTAGACCTCTGCGCCGCAACCGCTCCCGATACCCCGCAGCGCTCAGATACCCCTCCGCTCCTTCGATTGATTCGCGGGAAATGGCCAGCAACACTGCCACTGCCAACATGTTCACCACTATCGCCGTGCCACCATAGCTGATGAACGGCAACGGCAAACCACTGGTCGGCGTCATGCCGGTCACCACCAGCATGTTTACCACCGCGTAGAGGGCGATGCTGGCCGTCAAACCCATGGCGATCAAGCGGGCCTCGGCAGAACGAGCGCGCACGGCGATACGTATGCCGCGCCAGAGCACCACCGCAAATAGCCCCACCACTGCCAGCGCCCCGACCAGACCGAACTCCTCACCGATGATCGCAAATACAAAGTCGCTAAAGGCCATGGGCAAAAAGCTGTACTTCAGCGCCCCGCGGCCGGGTCGAAACCGCAACAATCCGCCGTCTGCCAGACCGGCAAG
>JACIZP010000010.1 GCA_014359355.1 Calditrichota bacterium
TTCATTACGACATTCCCCGCCTAAAACTCATTTAGTCAAGGTGTGTCTTGGTACCTGGTCACCGACCGAAAAACGGCACTAAGGACCGACGCCCCTTTCCCTGATGCCTGTGGCCTGCCGCGGACGCGCCGGCCAGCGTGCTCACCGTGCCGCGCCCCGCCGGCACCTGCTCCACACAAGGGGTGGCCAAGAAGGACAGACAGAGCCGCCTGGTCAGTCCGGCCAGTGTGAGGGAGCCACCTTTCGCGACAGGCACAGGGCGCACGGCAGCCTTGCGCACCTTCGTACCGTCCATAGGGTGTACTCGCCGTCTCCGACTTAAGCGGGGCGGTTGCAGAGTGCAGAGGCGCAACCTTTCTCAGGTGGGCACTGCAGAACCACTGGCGGGCAAGGAGACGCGCACCTTGGCATTGGCGCCCGGCGGCTCGCCGGGGGGTGCCCGAATGTCTCGCTTTAAGATAAGAAAAAAATGTGCGCGTGTCAAGAGCTTTTTTTGCAGCGGCCAACCCCCGGGAGGTGTGTGGTCGTTGCCCTCACCTGGCGCACCGGGAAGAGCCCAACCTGGGGGCTCTCGCAGGCCCGGGGGAGACACATGGAGGCAGACAGACTCGGCGGACCAACCGCGCGGTGCTTCCTGGTGGTTGAGCTCGGCTGGTGCATGAGCACGGGCCAACCTCGGCGAGGTTCTGGCATGGCCGGGAGAGATATATAAGCGCAAGCCCAGCTCGCGGACCGACCGCCTGGTGGTGCCTAAGAAGGCGAGGCCGCGGGGCCACACATGAGCCCGCCGGCCCGTGCGCAGGCCTCCACTGAGCGAGCCGTGACTGGGCTGTGAAGGGTTTTTCCCTGCCCGCGGTTACTCGTAGCGCAGCGTCCCGCGGGGGTCGACAAGTTGCAGGTAAAGCCCCCAATCGCCCCCGGCCTGTTCCACTTTGGCCAAAACGGTGTTTGCCCCGCGTCTGAGACGCACCACCAACAGGTCCTGTGCCGGCGCGGCTGCCCGGTGGATATGCTCCTTGTGCACAAGCTCGCCGTTCACCCACAGGGCGACTCCGTCGTCGCTGCCCAAGAGGAGCAGGCTTTCCGTCTCCTCGGCGGCTTCCACCTCGGCGAAAGCATAGGCTGCCGCGTTCTCTTTCACCGGAAAACAGGCAGTCAGGTCTAAGAAGCCTTCACGATTGGTTTCGGCCCCCTGCCACACCACGTTCCCACCGAGACCGTCCTCGTAGGAGCTATGTTCTGGGCCGGACTTCTCTGGGCCAAAGGGGCGGTCAAAGCCTGCGTCGTCGCTATTGTCGAAAGGGCCTACCACTTTCCACTTGGTCACGAACCGGCAGGCAAGAGCAGGGAAGTGAGCACTGGTGGCCCATGTCCTGGCCAACTCCTTGCGCCGGGCGAGGGGTGCGGAACGGGCCTCGGCAAGGTAAAAGTCCCAGCCGGATAGATCGCCGAGGGCAAAGAGAAAAGGCTGCCGGACCAACCGGAGGTCCGGTGAGGAGGCTTCTACCACAGCCTGTACCAGGGGGAGGATACGCGCTTGGTCGTTGCGAGCCAGGCTCACCACCTGGGGCAACATGACCGGAAGCGAAGGGTCAGCAGGAGAGACTTGCGCCCGCTTGACAAAGGTCTCCAACGCAACCTGGCTCAGGTCAACGGGACCGAACGCGGGTAGTGCCATGTCAAGCTCGTCGGTCACTGTGCAGAACGGGTCAAGGCCCCACCCGTACCACAGGTAGGCGTCCGGTGGCGGCGCCTGCCGCAAGTACAGGTCGATGGATGGCTCCGTAGACGATGTCTCTACCTTGTAGATGAGGCGCAGGTCCTCTCCCTCGGAGTTTCGGATGGAAAAGCCCGCAGGCGTGGCTGAGCGGCACAGTCGACCATTTGCGCCCGCGAAGTGCAATCGGTAACAGGGGTAGCGGAATGGCACGATGGAGATGTCCGCCAGTTGGGGCCCAGGTTGGATGTCGCGATGTCCGAATAGGTCGCGCAGGACCAAGAGGGCCAGGCGTCTGCCCAGGCGCTTGTGACCGGCAGTGCTAATGTGGATGGGGTCGTCAAGAGGGAGGTCAATGCTGGCCACCATGCCGGCATGTGCGAGTTGAGCTGCGCCGAGCCTCTGCTGCTCGCGGATGACGTTCCAGTAAGGGTTCTCGTTGGCGGTCACATATCGCCCCAGCTGGACGTAGTAGAAGGGAAGGTCCGGGTCGCCAAAATCGCGGCGCACGGAGGCGACAAAGTCTAAGAACCGCTCGTGGAACAAGCGGGCCGCAGTCTGATTAGCATCCGATTCGCCCTGGTACCACAGCACGCCTCGCACCTTGCCTCCCACTGCCTTGAAGCGGCGGTACATGGAACCGTACAGGGAGGTCCCGCCCTGATCGCGCTTCGCAGGGTCCCACTGCTCCATGGAGGTGCCTCCATGAGCGCACGGTACTAAGCCGATGGGTACGCCGGTGCGGGCCACCAGCTCCTTGGCAAACGGCAAGCCCAACCCAGCGCCGGTCTGTGGGTCACGCTTGGCAGCGGCGCGCGCCTTCGCAAGCTCGGAGGGCGAGCGCCCGCCGTGGTGCACCGGGTCCGGTGAGTCCAGCAGCCAGTGCAGAGGGTCAGCGGCGATGGCCCACTTTTCGTCAAAGCCGTAGCAGTTTACCAAGATGCTCGGATCCTCAGCCTCGCGCAGGTCGCCGATCCCTTGCATATTGGACTGGCCCGCGAGCAGCCAAAGGTCGCCGACCAACACGTGGCGTACCTGCGCCTCGGCGATGACTTTGCCATTCGGAGCCACCACGCGCAGCAGGATCGCGTAGGGGCCGCCGGTAGGAAGTGACCTTATCGTACCTTCCACCCGTCCGCGACGGCAGGCGCCTACTTCCTCCCACTCGCGCAGCGTTGCCCCGGTACGCTGGGCAATCACCATGCATTCCACTCTGCCGTTCGCCCCATTGGCGAGAGCGCCGGTGAATGCCACAGAAGCATTGCCAACGGCATCACGTTGAAAGACCTGGTAGTCGGCCAGGCCAGAGTGGATGGTCAGCTCACCAGCGGTCAGGGACACCGTTCCAACTGCCGCCGCCAGAACAGCAACCATGAGGCAGGGTGCAATTCTTGTCATGGCTATTCCTCCGCGCATTCTTTTGTATCCGGTTAGCCGTCCGAAGGCAGAGCGTCAGCCCAGTTTGTGGGCTTGTGAGCCCGTCTCGCCGCGCAGGGACGGCCTCCCCGCTCAGCGCTCTACCTCCACGCCGGCGCCCTGGACTACCTCGCCCACCTGCCAACAGCCCTGGTCTTGCTCCTCGCACAGGCGCGCAAAATCTTCTGCCTGCGCGCGCGGCACCGCGACCAGCAGCCCCCCTGAGGTCTCCGGCGTGAAAAGGAGCAGCTGAGTCTCTTCCTCGATGCCTGGCACAAAGGTCACTTGCGGCCCATAGCAATCCCGATTGCGACAGGAACCCCCAGGGAAGAGCCACTCTTCGGCATACTGCCTGGCGCCGTCGAGAAAAGGGAGTGCCGCCAGAGAGAAACGGAGGCGTACGCGGCTCTTTTCCGCCATCTCACAGGCATGACCAAGGAGGGAGAAGCCAGTTACGTCAGTGCAAGCATGGGCGCCGGCACGCACCGCAATGCCCGCTGCCGTGCGATTGAGGAGCTTCATTTCCGCCACGGCTGAGGCCAAATGGGTAGGGTCGGCGACGTCTCCCTTTGCGGCGGTGGTCACTATGCCAACGCCAAGTCGCTTGGTGAGAAAGAGCACGTCGCCTGGCCGAGCGCCGCCTTTGCCAAGAATGCGGTCCGGATGGACCAAGCCCAGCACGGCAAGGCCGTATTTCGGTTCCTTGTCGTCTACTGTGTGGCCGCCGGCGATGGCCGCCCCCGCTTCGGCCACCTTGTCGGCACCTCCCCTGAGAATCTCCGTGACCATCTCTGCAGGCAGATCAGGGGGAAAACAGCATATGTTGAGAGCCAGGGTTACCTCGCCTCCCATGGCGTAGACGTCGCTCATGGCATTGGCGGCCGCGATTGCCCCATAGTCGTACGGGTCGTCCACGATGGGCGTGAAATAGTCCACCGTGAGGATGACTGCTAACTCTGGCGTGAGTTGGTAGACGGCGGCGTCGTCGCTCATCTCCAGCCCCACCAGGAGCTGAGGATGGTCCGCAGCTCTAAAACGTTCCTGCAAAGGGCGCAGCACCTGCGCCAGGGTCTGAGGACCCGTCTTGGCCGCTCAGCCTGCAGCCGAGGTCAGAGCTGTCAACCGCACCTTCGCGTTCATGGCCAGGTTCCTTTGCTACAAGTTCACCACCTTGCCTGCGCCCAATAGGGTCTCGGCGATGGTGTACATGTTGGAGACCTCGCCCACTGCCACTTTCTCTTTCAGGCCAAAGTGGCCTAAGCAAGTGCCACAGGCGAGTATCTGCACCCCCTGTTCCTGCAAAGCCCGTAGGTCCTCCAGAACCGGGGAGCCCTCCACCACAAGATAGACGCCGCTGTTGAAAAAGATGATGGTCTGGGGCAGAGGGTGGGTTTCGTTCAAGGTGTGGAAGAAGCTGCGTATCAAGATGCTCCCTAGTTCCTGGTCGCCGTGACCCATGCGATCCTGGGAGATGGCCAGCACAAGCGGGCCTTGCGCGGGCGTGCCGGCAACCATCTTAGCCGGCGCCTGCAGCTGTGCGCCCTTGGTGATGTGCAAATGGATGCCATCCGGGCGCGTTTCGCTCTGCACCGTGCACCCTGACTTTTCCGCCATCCGGCTCACGTTCTGGCGTGAAGTCTCGTTGTCGACGATGACCTCCACCTCGTCAGCCTCCTGCAATGCCTTTCTGGTCAGAATGACCGGTTGGGGACAGGCAAGTCCTCGTGCATCAACGATGCGACTCATTCGACTGTTCCTCATGGTTTTGCGCAATGTCAAATGTCATGCCTGCTCGTGATGGTAACCCCTGCTTGTGCAAGGAGATGAACGGCCCTGGCGCAATCGCTCCTTGCCACCCGCACGCAAACACCGCAGTCGGAACTCACTTCCCTGGGCACGGGGATGAGCTTGCAGCGCAGGCCTTGCGATTTGAGCACGGCCTCGGCTCGCGTGGCGTGGGATATTGAGGGGACAAGCAGTATCGCATAGCGCTCCTTCATCGCTTTCCCCCGGCAATGCGCGCGACGGCCTGTACTGCTCGCTCGATCTGCAGGCGGGTGGTGAAGGCGCTCAGGCTGAAGCGCACCGCCCCGCGCGGGAAGGTACCGATGGTCTTGTGCGCACGCGGGGCGCAGTGCAGTCCAGGGCGGCACATGATGCCGTACTCCCGGTCCAGGCGCTGGGCCACCCACGCCGGGTCTCGACCCTCGATGTTGAACAGCACTACCGGCGCGCGGCGCGCGACGCTGTCCGGTCCGTACACAGTGACGCCAGGGATGTTCTTCAGGCCCGAGAACAGCTGCGACGTGAGTTCCTCCTCGCGCGCGCGAATTGCCTCCACCCCCTGACGGCGCAGCCAACGTACCCCGGCGGCAAGTCCTGCTATGCCGACCACGTTCGGCGTGCCACTTTCGTACTTGTCCGGCAGAAAGTCCGGCTGTTCTTCCTCCTCGGATCGACTGCCGGTGCCACCTTGCAGAAGTGGCCTCAGTTCCGACAGCGGCACGCGCGGGCCGATGACCAGGCCCCCGGTGCCCATGGGCCCAAAGAGCGCCTTGTGCCCGGTGAATGCCAACAGGTCAATTGGCGTTTGGCGCAGGTCCAGGGGAATAGCACCCAGCGTCTGAGCGGCATCAACCAGCAGGAGCACGTTGCGCCTGCGAGCCAATTTCGCGAGCTCGCCCACGGGAAGGATTGTGCCGACCGCGTTCGAGGCGTGCGTGGCGACGATGAGCCGGGTGCGCGGAGTGATGGCCTGCTCCACAGCGGCGCACGCTAACTCGCCAGTGACCGAGCAGGGCGCCACAGTGAGCAGCACTCCCCGCTGCACCATGGCGTGCAGCGGTCGCATCACAGAATTGTGCTCCATGCTGGTGCACACCACGTGGTCGCCTGGGTTGAGCAGGCCATGCAGCGCCTGGTTCAGGGCGGCGGTGGCGTTGGCGCAAAAGACGACGCGTAGAGGGTCATCGCATCCGACCAGGGCAGCGATTTCCTCGCGGCCCCGGTAGAACAGCCGGGCCGCGGCTACAGACAGGCGGTGGCCTGACCTACCCGGATTGGCGCCGACTTTGTCCATGAATTGCAGCATGGCGCGGCGCACGGCAGGCGGCTTTGGCCACGTGGTTGCCGCATTGTCCAGGTAGATGTACTCGGGCATTCTCTTTTACCTTCGGCCGCTCAGCAGGCATAGCCCACGGGCGTGCTGCCTCGCCAGTGTCTTCAGGGGGCAGATCCGGCGTTGCCTGAAAGCGCCAAGCCTGAGCGAGAAGAACGCCGACCCAAAAGCAGCAGCTCTTGCGTGCGACCACAGAGCTATGCTATTGTAGCAAACTCGGTTCACACAATCAAGCGGGTTTTTCGGAAGGGCCAGCGGGGCACCGCTAGCGGTACTGGCCGTCCGTCAGGGCGGTCTGGTACATGGCTAACACGTTTTGCGTAGGCGTGTTGTCCTGCAATTGATGGGCGGGCGCAAAGCAATAGCCGCCGCCCGGCATCATGACTTCCAGCACGTGGCGACAGTAGGCGATTACCTCTTCCACGGAGCCGGTCGCAACGGGGCCAGCAGTGGAGATGGCTCCATGGAAAGCGAGGTCGTTGCCGAAGCGCCTCTTGAGGTACTCGGGGGACATGTCCTTGGCCTCTGGCTGCAAAGTATCCACCGCGGCGATGCCCATGACGATGAACTCTGGGAAGGCCCAGCTACTGGAGCCGCAGGAGTGGATCATCACCGGAAGGTCAAAGGCGCGGGCAAGGTCCACAAACCGTTGCAGTCGCGGGCGAATCTGTGCGCGGAAAAGCTCCATGCTGATCAGCGGGCCATTCTGCCCGCCCAAGTCTTCGCCGATCCACAAAAAGTCGATTTCGCCACGGGCCGCTTCCAGTGTACGCCGGGTGACTTCCAGTTGCACCTCCAGGCGTCGGTCGATGAGCAGCATGCCGGCTGGATCGGCGGTGGCGAGGTCGATGAGCGCTTGCTCCATGCCGCGCAGCATGGTGGTGCTGTTGATGATGTCGCCCAGTCCCGGGCCGCCCATGTAGAGGCAGAACTCCTTGTTCTGGCGACACTGCGCGAGCACCTGTCCGTAGTCATAGTCGTCCGGGGAGGGCATGGGCCAGCGGGCAACTTCTTCTGCGGTGGCAGTCCGTAGTGGAAAGTCGCAAAAGTCCCAGTAGCCGCCAGACGGGTGTTCAACCCAGCGCGTGCGCGTGCCCCATTCTGGATCGACACGGCGCTCTGGCAGCTCAGGGTGGAGTCGTGGGCCGACATACGGCGCCCAGACCCATTGAAAGTCAACGCCCAAGGCGGCGCGCAGATGCGGCCAGTCGTCGGGAGCCAATCCGAAGTGCTGCATTAGGCGCGCCTGCACACCGGGGTTGGCGGCAAAGTTGATGGGGACCCTATCAGGCTCTTGATGGGAAAGGGCCGTGAGCACGCGCTCCTTGGGGCTCATCGCACGACGCGCCACGCCTGTCCCCCTATTGGGCCGGTTCAATGGCCGCCTGGGCCATGGCAAGCACATTTTCCGGGGGAACGTTCGGGAGAAGCGCCTCGTGGCTCGGACTCACCACCAGACACGGGCCCAGCACCCGCTTCAGCCGATGCACTTCGGCTTTCACCTGCTCCGGCGTGCCGTGCACCAGTAACTGCTGGGTGTCCACTCCGCCCAAGAAGGCGATCCTCCCGCCAACAGTCGAGGAGAGCGTCTCGGCATCCATGTGCGCGGCGCGTGCCTGCAACGGGTGCAAGGCGTCGATGCCAAGCTCCACTATGCTGGGCAACACCTTGTAGATGGATCCGCAGGAGTGGAGAATCACCTGGTAGCCGTGCGCCTTGGCCTGGCACACCAGCTCTCGCATGTACGGAAGGACGAATTCCTGGAACTGAGCGGGGGAGAGCAAGAGGTCGAGCTGCGAGCCGAAGTCATTGCCGAAGAAGAAGCCATCGATCAACTCGCCTGCACGCGTGTACAGCCGGCGGTTGGCCTCTAAGTAGAAATCGACCACCCGGCGGGTGACCGCATGCACTACCTCGGGATGGGTGTACATCTTGACGAAGTAATTCTCCATCCCGAAAAAGGCAGCCACATCGTGGAAGAACGGACACCAAAAGCCGCTGGCCCGGTAGACCTCGCCAGCGTTCTCCAAGGCCCACAGCCACTCGTCCAGATCCAGCAGGTCTGGGTCGGGCCAGGGGAAAGAGGCAACCTGGGCAGGGTCTTCGCAGTCGGCAAATACCCCGGCGGCTGCAAGCCGGCGTTCGCGCGGCCGAGTGTCGAAGATGGGTTCCCCTTGCGGATGGCGGTAGCAGGTGTATTGGAAGCAGATCCAGCGGAGGTCGTCGCCCAAGAGGCGGCGCAGGCTCTCTTCGTCCTTACAGCCAAAGGCGCGCAGATAGATGGGCCAGGTCTGTTCGTGGGGCTTTCCTAACCAAAAGCCGGTGCGGTCGGCTTCCTCACCGCTGAAAATGGTCTTCACCCTCTCGCGCGAAGTCATCGCGTGACGACGGGGTGCGCGCAAGTCTTTGCTCACGGACAGTCTTTGTGCAGTCGCAACGGATGTCTGTCTGTGCGGCCCTCACTCTTCCCACACTGCCTGGCCCGCGACAAGGAGGTCATCGGCAGTGCTGAGTGGCGCGTGCTCCGGCTGCCGTCGCTCGCCGCGCCCCTCTACGTCGAGGATGCCTTCGATCTGGTGCAGGTTCATGAATTCGTGGCACGCCTGAATGAGCTCCGGCGAGGTGAGCTGGTCGGGTCCGACCACCTTCACCACCTTGCCCATGGCACAGAGATGGTTCACTAACGCCACGAAATCGCCATCACCAGTCACCAAAATAATCTCGTCCAGACGAGGCGCCTGGCTGAGAATCTCCACGGCCATTTCGAGGTCCATGGTGGCCTTGGTTGTGCCGTCAGGAAGCCGCTTGATGGGCTTGGCTACCACGCGATAGCCGATGAGCCCGAGCAGGTTGAAAAAGTCGCGCTGCCTGCCATTTTCCGGATCAAAACAGGTGAATGCCGTGAAGGTAGTGACGGTGTGATCGCGGGTGAAAAAATCACGGAGTACACGAAAGTTGATCTTGCCCTGCTGAAACCTCGCTTTTGTGGTCATGTAGATGTTCTGAACGTCGATGAACACACCTACTCGTTTCATATGCCTCCACTTCCTCTTCTTCCCCCACCTTGCGCTTCGGCGGTACCCTCCCTACCTTGCTCGACCGTCCACCTTACCCATGGAACGCGCAAATCTCACTGCGCCCACAGGAACCCGCCGGCCGGCGCGAACGATAGCCGCCAGGCCTGGATGGGGCCCTGTCCCCCTGTTGAGCCTTGCTGTCTACGGAGCGGCGAATTGGCCGATCTTCGGCTGCACCAATCGCTCAAAGTCCTTGTACGCCAGCTTGATCAACTGGGTATGTGAGCCGGCGTTGAAAGCGATCTGCTCGTCTTCGGCCAGCTCCTGCGCGGCATAGACCTCCATGCCGTAGAGGTTGCCGAAGGGCGGCATCGCCCCGACCTCGCACTCGGGAAAGAGTTCCTTGAACTCTTGCTCAGGGGCGAGCTCAACCTTTTTCGCACCGGCCAACTGCTGCAACCGCGCAAAGTCGATGCGGCGCGAGGCTGGCAGCACTGCCAGAGCCATCTTGCCGTCGATCTTGACCACCACCGTTTTGGCCAGCTCCTTGCCCGGCACGTGCGCCGCCGCGGCTATTTCCTGCGCCGTGTAGGCCGTGGAGTGGTTGATGGTGGTGTACTTGACCTTGTTCCGGTCAAGGAAATCTTTGAGCGCTTTAACCGGCATGCGACCCTCCTTGGCGACTGAACGTCGCCCTTGGTGGCAAACCCACGCGGAGGTGCAGCGCGCGTCGTCCCACGTTGCCCCAGAAATTCGCGCCTCGTGCAAGGCCCGATTCGGCCTTGCAGGACCAAGGCACCTAAATTATATCAAAAAGCGGGCAAACAATCAAGCGGAATGTACCCCAGCGGGAAAAGGGCACGCGCGGTTGCGCTCACGGTCTCTGCCGACTCGCGCAAAAAAGGGCTTGACTCTTAGGGCTTTTTTTCTTATGATTGAATACAGTCCACGGGGAGGGAGTGGGTC
This sequence comes from Calditrichota bacterium, assembly GCA_014359355.1. Classification (NCBI taxonomy): domain Bacteria; kingdom Pseudomonadati; phylum Calditrichota; species Calditrichota bacterium. Next base: position 10,235 of record JACIZP010000010.1, read on the forward strand.
AGTTGGCGTGATACCGGTAACCCAAGCGGAAAGGGATCCCGCCATGGCATCGCGAGGCGTAAACAAGGTCATCCTGATCGGCCATTTAGGGGCCGATCCCGAACTGCGCTACACCCCCAGTGGCGCGGCCGTGGCCAACCTGCGGGTGGCCACCAACGAGGTC
>JACIZP010000011.1 GCA_014359355.1 Calditrichota bacterium
CTCTTTGGCCACAGCCCGGAGGAGCTTCTGCACCGCCTGAGGCACAAGGTGCAGCGCTTCCTTCTCTTCGCTCTCGGCCAGCGTCAGGAGGTCGGAGGTGAGGAATTCGAGCCGCTGCGCCTGTTCGCGGATGCGCCGCAGATAACGCAGCCGCTGCTCTGTCGGCATCTTTCCCCCCTCGGCCAGTAGGGTCTCGGTGTAACCGACAATGGCGGTCAACGGGGTCTTGAGCTCATGGGAGGCATTGGCGACAAAATCGCGCCGTACGGTTTCCAGCCTCTTTCGCTCAGATATGTCGAGCAGTTGCACGAATGCACCGCGCGGTACACCTTGTTCTAAGCCAAAAGGGGCAACGCTGAAGCCGACGGCGAGTTTCCGCTCCTGTGCAAGAACCTCCAACTCGCCGCTCTCCCGACCTCCGGTTGATAGGACTCGATCAACCGCAGCCACGAGTTCTGGGGAGCGCACCAGCTCCACCAGGTCCTGTCCCCTTATCGCCTGGGGCTCCTGGCCGAAAATGTGGAACATTGCGCGATTTGCATGCAGAACATGACGGTGGGCATCCACCACCAGAATACCGCAGTCCAAAAGATTGACAATGCGATGCAGTTCCCCCTTTGCCTCCTCCGCCTGCGCAGCGCGCTGGTGCAGCTGTGCGGTTAGATGATGGAGCGCCAGCGCCAATTCGCCCACCTCATCCTTTCGGTGTATGGGAAAATGGACCTCGCCTCCTTCGGTTGCCAGTCTCTGGCAGGCGCTCACCATTTCTCGCACTGGGCGAGTGACCACGGCACTCAGCAACGCTGCCAGGCCAACTGTGACCAGCAGGCCGACACAATTTGCCCCGACCATGAGGACGACTATATCGTGCAGGGCGGCGTCTACGTGCTCGGCATAATGAGCCAATCGCACGAAGCGGACCGGCGCAGAGGGAACGTCCACTCTAGTCGCAGCGTAGTAGATGGTTCGCCCCATGGTGGTACTCCGCCGGTGACTACGCCCAGAGCCAGTCTGGGCAGCCTGCTGTACCTCCGGGCGCTGCAGATGATTGTCCATGCGCCCCACACCGGCGGGTCCGACGTCCGAGTCGGTGAGCACGTGGCCGCTGGCATCGATGAGCGTGACCCGTGTGCCCAATGCTTCGCGGAGACGATAGGTCAGCGCCCAGAGGTCCTCGTTCTCGGCCATGCCCGCTGCGCTGGCCTGCTCGACCAGAGCAAGTGCCAGTTGCGCACTCCTGTCCAGGTCGCGCACCGACTGCTGATGCCAGTAGTTGCGCACAGTGCGGTAGAGCACGAAATCGAAGACCACAAACCCGCACAGGGCAACCAGGGCCATGGTAAAGGCAAACTTGCCGTGCAGCGACTTGAACATGGCGCCTTACTCCTCTATGTCGGCCCGATAGCCGAATCCCTTGACGGTGACCACCAGCTTTGCCCACGGGCCCAGCTTTTCGCGCAACCGCCTAATGTGCACGTCCACAGTGCGCTGGCCGCCGTAGTAGTCGTACCCCCAAACGTGGTCCAAGAGCTGCTGCCGCGAGAGCACGCGACCTTTGGCCATAAGCAACGCCCGCAGCAGGAGGAATTCCTTCGCGGTGAGCACGATTTCCTTGCCGGCGCCGGTAACGCGGTGACGGGAGAAGTTGACTTGCAGGTCGCGCCACGTGAAGAGCTCGTCGGCGCCCTGGCGGTGGCGGCGCAACACGGCCTTGACGCGTGCCACCACCTCCCGGGGGCGAAATGGCTTGGTGATGTAGTCATCGGCTCCCTGCTCAAGACCTTGCAGAATATCGGCCTCTTCCGAGCGCGCCGTGATCATGATGATGGGCAGCGCAGCGGTCTCTTCGCGGCGCCGTAGGTACCGCGCGATCTCCCACCCGCTGCGGCCTGGGAGCATCAGGTCCAGCAGCACCACGTCGGGCGGCCGCTCCTCGATCGCCGCCAAGCCCGCATCGCCATCGGCAAACACCTCGACGGCAAACCCTTCCTGGCCAAGGTTGTGCCGCAGGATCTCGGCGATATCGGGATCGTCCTCAAGGATGTAAACGGTTGCCTCCATACACCTTTCGCACCCGTTCTCCTCACCGTTGCCCTGGCTCACGCATGGTGATCTTGACAGGGATGGACACGCGGAGCCCTTGCCCCGGCGCCACGCGCATGTTCTCAACGCGGAAGTGGAGGAGAGCCCTCCCGCTTCCCTTGCGCGCGCTCTGGGCGGCGCGCAAGCGCACCAAACTGATTCTTTCGGCAGGCAGGTTGACCTTGTCTGGCGGTGCCAGATAGTCGCCCTCGCCCTCTGCAGCCAGCTCCAGAGCCACCGGCAGGCTGTTGTGAACCTGCAGTTCCGCCGACCGCCCAGCGACCACCTCTAGGCCCTGGTTCACCACCGACACCCCCTGCTCGAAGAGTGCCTGCAAGAACTTGTCCTCGCCAAGGAGCAGGTTTCCGCAGTAGACCACCGTACGCCGTGCGTGCAGCGCCTCCTTGATCGCCTCGACACTCCGTTGCCGTGCGAAGACCAAAGTCAGCGGCCGGTGTTCGCCGGCAGCAAGGTCGTACTCCAGCGCCACGGGATCATGGGCGTCTGAGTTGCCGAGCAGGGTGAGGTTCTTCTCCGTGCACCAGGTCTGCGCGTCCGGGTAGTACTCGTGAGAATTGACCAGTTCGATGCCATGCAACCATCCCTTCTGCAGCAGCTCGGTGTGCTCGTCGTACCAAACTGGGATCGTGCCCGGCTGCCGCCACCCGGGGTGATTCCAGAAGATAAAGGCGCCCTGGTCAATCGCCGCCTTGATGGCCCGCCGCCAGTCGTCGACCGCCAGCGGCTCCGCGTCGCTGAGAAAAATGGCATTGAAGTGCCCAGGAGGCATTGAGCGAGTGATCTCCCCTCCCCTGATCAAGATCAGCCCCAGCTCTTGCGCGCGCGCCATCGCCTTCTCGAAGGAGGTATTGCTCGTACCCGTGACCTCGGCCCGGTGGTGACGCGCTTCGAGGTGCTCGGTGAGGGCGATGGCGTCCAACCCTTCTCGCCACGCCTCCTCCACCCGCACCGTGGGCCAGACCGTGCCATCAGAAAACACGGTGTGCAGGTGAAAATCACACACCAAGGTCTCATAGCCCGGGATGTCGGGAAAGCGCAGCGGCTTGCGCCCACCAGCCAGCGCAGGCACTGCCAGCAGAACAAGGAACGCAACAAGGAACTGGTATCGTCTGGACCAAGAGCGGCGTTGCATTGTTGCCTCCGTGCTATTCGACGCGTCTTCCGAAAGGAACAAGCCCAAGGTTTACCAATTTCAGGTGCTGTTTTGCAAAAGGCAATCCGTCGATGGTGATGGCAAAAAGGGCTGCCAGCTACAGGTGCAAAAAGGCTATTTCGAGACCTGCCACAAGCAGCCAGATGACGTTCATGATAGTGGCTAAGCAGCCGGAGAACCGCTCAGTACTCACCACCGTCTTGCCAAAAGGTAGCAGCGCCAGGAGCGACAATTTGAAGCATTGAATGCCAAAGGGAATACCAATGATGGTCAAGCAGAGCACCACTCCCCCAAGCAGATACCAGAGGACCAATAAGAAGCCGCCGAGCA
>JACIZP010000012.1 GCA_014359355.1 Calditrichota bacterium
TAAGAAGGTCAGACAGCTGGAAAAGGAACTGGAGGAGCTGCGCGCTGCGGGCAAGAAACAGGAAGATTGAACTCTCCAGAGCAGTTGCGAAGACAGTCATGAGGATGGACGGTCAATGTTGCGGCAACAGCAGACCATCAAGAAGGCGATCTCCTATGCGGGGATAGGCCTGCACACAGGGAGCAAGACCAAGGTCACCTTCAAGCCGGCTCCGGTGAACAGCGGCATCCGCTTCAAGCGTGTGGACCTGGAAAACTCGGTGGAGATACCCGCCGACATCGACCACGTGGTGGACATCTCGCGCGGCACCACCCTCGGCCTTGGCGACGTGCGCATCCACACGGTGGAGCACGTGTTAGCAGCCATCGCCGGCCTGGAGATCGACAACATCCTGGTGGAAATCGACGGCAACGAGCCGCCGGTGGGCGACGGCAGCGCCATGCCCTTCGTCAAGGTGTTGCTGGACGCCGGGCTGGTGGAGCAGGACTCGCCCAAGGACTATCTGAACATCGATCGCACCCTGACCTACAGCGACCCGGCCAATGGGGTCGACCTCGTGGTGGTGCCCTCGGACGAATTCCGCATCACCTTCATGGTGGACTATAAGAACCCCGCCTTGGGCACCCAGTACACCTCGATGTACTCGTTGACCGACGAGTTTGTCAGCGAATACGCGCCGGCGCGCACCTTCTGCTTCCTGCACGAAGTGGAGGAGTTGTGGGAAGCTGGCCTCATCAAAGGTGGCAGCTTGGACAACGCCATCGTCATTTGCGACCGGCAAATGAGCGACGAAGAGTTGGAGGCGCTGCGGCACAAGCTGAACCTGAGCGAGGATATCAAGCTGGGCAAGAACGGCATCCTCAATGGCCGGGAGCTGCGCTATCCCAACGAGCCCGTGCGGCACAAGGCCTTAGACCTCATCGGCGACTTGGCGTTGCTGGGTGTGCCGTTGCGCGCCCATGTGTTGGCCGCGCGCTCCGGTCACGCCGCCAATGTCGAGTTGGTCAAGCGCATTCGCAAGGAGTACAAGAAGCAACTCATCAAGGCCAAGTACCAGAAGACCTCGGTCGAAGGCCTGGTGATGGACATCGACGGCATCCAGCGCATTCTGCCCCATCGCTACCCGTTTCTGCTGGTGGACAAGATCGTGGACTTAATCCCGCAGGAGAAAGTGGTGGGCGTGAAGAACGTCACCGTCAGCGAGTGGTTCTTCCAGGGGCACTTCCCGGGCAGGCCTATCATGCCTGGCGTGCTCATCTTGGAGGCGATGGCGCAGGTGGGTGGCCTCTTGCTCTTGGATGCTGAGGACGACCCGGTGGGCAAGCTGGTCTACTTCGCGGGCATCGACAATGTCCGGTTCCGCAAGCCGGTCTTGCCTGGGGACCAATTGGTCTTTGAAGTGGAGATCGTCAAGTTCCGCAAGACCCTTTCCAAGATGGCCGGCAAGGCCTTTGTGGGGGGCGACTTGGTGTGTGAGGCGGAGTTCTCCGCCGCCATCGTTGACGAAAAGCTGGTACCGCACAAGGAGTAACTGAGGAGAGGCGCGTCTGACCGACATTCATCCCACTGCACTGGTCGATCCTGCTGCTGAATTGGGCAACGGCGTGTCCGTGGGCCCGTTTTCTATCATCGAAAAGAACGTCATTATTGGGGAAGGAACGTCCATTGCCTCACACGTGCTCATCGCTTCGGGCACGCGCATCGGCAAGCACTGCCGCATCCACCATGGGGCAGTCCTGGGCACCGTGCCCCAGGACTTGAAATTCGGGTTCGAAGAGACCACCTTGGAGATTGGCGATCGCACGGTCATCCGCGAGTACGCCACACTCAACCGCGGCACCAAGGAGCACTGGAAGACCGTGGTGGGCAGCGATTGCCTGTTGATGGCCTACACGCACGTGGCACACGACTGCGTGGTAGGCGACCACGTGATTATGGCCAATTCCGCCAATCTCGCCGGGCACGTGACCATTGAGGATTGGGCCACCTTGGGCGGCCTATTGGCCGTGCACCAGTTTGTGCGCATCGGTCGCCACGCTTTTGTGGGCGCAGGTTGCAAGGCGATGAAGGACGTGCCGCCGTACGTGCTGGCCATGGCTGAGCCACTGCAGTTTGCCGGGCTGAACTCGGTGGGACTGCGGCGGCGCGGGTTTGCGCCAGAGACGCTGCTCTTACTCAAGCGGGCCTATCGCCTGCTCTATCGCTCCAACCTGAACGTGAGTCAGGCACTGGCACGCATACGCGAAGAGCTGCCGCAGACGGAGGAGGTGCAGCACATCGTGCGCTTCATCGAGGGGAGCAGGCGCGGGATCATATGACGCTCTGGCGCGCAGACGGCCCGGCAAGCAACGTGTGGCGTTTCCTCGACACCGGCGCTGCCCTAGGGGCGTGGAACATGGCCGTGGACGAGGCCATGGCCATAGAAGCCGCACAGGGGGTAGCCACGCCCACCTTGCGGGTTTTCGCCTGGCAGCCGCCCTGTATTTCGCTGGGCTACCACCAGCGTGTGGAGGAGATCGACAGAGAGCGGTGCTTAGCCGACGGGGTGGAGCTGGTGCGTCGTCCCACGGGTGGGCGGGCCATTTTGCACCATGAGGAGCTGACCTACAGCGTCGTGATCCCCGCGTCGAGCCCTTGGTTCGGCGAGGAAGTTGCGCAGACCTATGAGCTGATAAGCTTGGCTTTGGTCGAAGGCCTGAAGAGCCTGGGGGTGGCAGCCCGATTCGAACGTGCACAGCAGACGGAGGTCGATTACCGTCGCGGCGAATTCTCCGTGCCATGTTTCTCTAGCTCGGTACGCAACGAAGTCCTGTGGAAGGGGCGCAAGTTGGTCGGGAGCGCGCAACGCCGCTACGAGGGGGCCGTGCTGCAGCACGGCTCAATTCTGCTGGGTTCTGCCCACTTGCGGCTGGTGGACTACTTGGCGGGGTTAGACGAGCAAAAGCGCGCACGCTACCGTGAGCACCTGCGGCAACGGACGGCGGCGGTAAATGAGATCGCTGGCCGGGAGGTGAGCTTTGCAGAGATGGCTGAAGCACTTGCCAAAGGGTTCGCACGCGGGGTTGGGGTGAGCGTGCGTTCCGGCGAGCTTACGGAGAAGGAGACGGCCAGGGCAACAGAGCTCCTGGCCAAGTACCAGGACCCAACGCGGAGGTGACCATGCGCAGACTGTACGTGGCAGTACTCGTAGCGGGGGTGCTCTTTGTGGCGCCACACCTCCAGGCGCAGAACTTTTACGTCGGCCCGGACGACATCGATCAGGTGCTCAAGCTGTTCAGTTCCTTCTCTGCCGGCGGCACCTTTCACACGGCGGACCTGCACAGCATTCTTGGCCTTGACGTGGGGGTACGCGGCGTGGCGGTGTTTGTGCCGGACAAGTACAAGCAGCTGCGCGGCGGCCCGTTCGAGGATGTCAGTTTTGCCGGCCTGCCTTTTGTCCACGCCAGCGTTGGGCTACCGTTCCGACTGGAGGCCATGGGGCGCTTTTTCCATTTCCCGCTGGGTGAAGAGCCGACGCGCGGCGGCGTCACCTTGGCAGGTGTTGGCCTGAAGTTCGGCCTGCTGCAGGGCCCGATCCTGCCGAAAGTGGCGCTGATGGCCACCTACCATGCCTTTTTTGTGCCGGAGGAGTACAGCTTCGGCACGGTGAGCACCATGAGCGCCAAGGCCGTGGTGAGCAAGGGTGTGCCCTTCGTCACCTTCTATTCCGGCATTGGGGTGGACCGCACCTCTTTGGACCTGGACTACAACGGCATTACGGGGAGTTACAGTTCCACCAACGTGCACGGCAACGTTGGGCTGACCATCAAGCCGCTGCCGTTGCTGTACGCCAACATCGACTACATGTTCGCGGAAGAGTTCTCCGGGTTCAACGTCGGCGTAGGGGTGACGATCCGTTGACGGGCGGGGAGTGACCCGCATGGTCCGGAAGCGACTGGCCATTCTCGGCTCGACCGGCTCCATCGGCCGCAGCTGCTTGCAGGTGGTGGATGGCTTGGGGGATGAGTTTGCGGTCGCCTACCTGGCCACCCTCGATGACGCGGAGGTCGTGGCCGAGCAGGCGGTCAAGTACCGCGCGCAGGCAGTGGGCATTGCCAGCGGGCGTTGCCCTGAGCAGGTGCGGCGGCAACTGCAGCAGCACGGCGTGGAGGTATGGTTGGGGCCGGAGGCGACCATGCAGGTGGCAGCGGCTCCGGACTATGACCTGCTGGTCAACGCGGTGGTGGGGGCGGCAGGACTGCTGCCGACCTTAGCCGCCATTGACCAGGGCAAGAGCGTGGCTTTAGCCAACAAGGAGACCCTGGTGGCCGGGGGACACATCGTCATGCGGCGAGCTGCCGAGCGCCAGGTGCAGATCATCCCCATCGACAGCGAGCACAGCGCCATTCTGCAATGCCTGATGGGGGAGGAGCACAGCGCCGTGCAGCGGCTCATCCTCACCGCCTCAGGCGGGCCGTTCTTGGATATGGACCCGGCCCGCTTTTCCCAGGTGACCGTGGAGCAGGCGCTGGCGCACCCAAACTGGCGCATGGGCCCCAAAATCACCATCGACTCTGCGACGCTCATGAACAAGGGGCTGGAGGTGATCGAGGCGCACTGGCTTTTTGCGCTGCCGGTGGACAAGGTGGACGTGGTCATCCACCCGCAGTCCATTGTGCATTCGATGGTGGAGTTCGTGGATGGCTCGATCAAGGCGCAGATGGGGGTGCCGGACATGCACCTGCCCATTCAATTTGCCCTTACCTACCCGGAGCGCCGGCCGGCTTCGTGGCCTCGCCTTGACCTGACTCGCCACCAGCGCCTGGAATTCCGCCCGCCGGACCTGCAGCGGTTCCCGTGTCTCGACCTGGCCTACCAGGCGGCGCGCACCGGCGGGACGTTACCGGCGGTGATGAACGCTGCCAACGAGGTGGCGGTGGCGATGTTCTTGGCGCGCAAGATCACTTTCGACCGCATTCCCCAACTCATTCAGCAGACCATGACAGCACACACGACCATCGCCGAGCCTGGCGTCGACGAGATCTTGGCCAGTGACGCCTGGGCCCGCGCCTATGTGGAAAGTCTCTGCCACCGGTAAGCAGTCCTGCCGCTGGCGCCGCTTTGTGAAAAATGCGAAAGGTGCGATCAAGAGAATGGCGGTAAAGATCCTCACGACGGTCCTCTCGTTTGTGTTCGTCTTCGGCATCCTCGTGTTCGTGCACGAGTTCGGCCACTACATCGCAGCGCGGCTGGCCCGCATCCGGGTTGAACGCTTCTACTTGGGCTTTGACCTATTCGGGTTGCGCCTGCTGCGTTTTCAACGCAAGGGCACCGAGTACGGCATCGGCCTGCTGCCGGTGGGCGGCTATGTCAAGATGGCCGGGTTTATCGACGAGAGCCTGGACGCGAAAACCACCGGTGCCCCGGACGAATTCATGTCCAAGAACACCTGGCAAAAGATGTACGTGCTTTGTGCCGGTGTGCTCATGAACCTCATCTTCGGCTTTCTGGTCTACACGGCCCTCTCCTTTGGCGCGCGGGTGTTGGAGCGGCCGGAGGGGGTGGATTCCCGCTCGCTGCCCCCGGTGGTCGGCGAAGTTATCCCGGGCATGCCGGCAGCCCTGGCAGGCATGGCGCCTGGGGCGGAGATTCTCCAGGTGGACCAGACGCCGGTCTCCTCCTGGGGCGAGCTCACCTCGCGCGTGCACGGCGCTGCGGGTCGTCCTCTTGTTCTCACCTGGCGGCAGGGCGACTCGGTCATCACCCGCACGGTGGTGCCGAGAAGCTCGTGGGCGCTGGAGGGGTGGTCGCTGCGTCCCTTGGGGCTCATCGGCATCGGGCCGCACATTCCGCAGGAGCTGGTGGGTCCCACACGGCGCGTCAAGCCGTGGGAGGCGGTGGCCATGGGCTTTGCCCAGACCAGCTACGCCTTTCGCATGACCTTCGCCAGCGTGAAGGGGCTGGTAACCGCCCAGGTCTCCTGCAGGGAAGTGGCAGGACCTTTGGGCATCGCGCGTATCTCGGCCAGCTCTGGGCAGCGTGTCGCGGAGGCGGTGCGCCAGCGGCGCGGTGTGGCCGAAGCGGCAGGGCAGCTCTTTTCGCTGGTGGCCCTGTTCAGCGTGACCCTGGCGCTCATCAACATCCTGCCGGTGCCTGCCCTGGATGGCGGCCACTTGGTGGTGGTCATGGTCGAGGGGATCCGACGCAAGCCGTTGCCGGTGAAGGTGCGCGTGGTCATCCAATGGATCGGCATGGTGCTCATTTTCGCCTGCTTCTTGCTGCTCACTTACAACGATGTGATGCGCAAGATGCCGTGAAAGGGCCCCCTGGCGCGGGAAGCAGCTGCGCCTCTGTCCCTGGCGGCAGAATTGCAAGAACAGCTTGACGACAAGAGGCTTTTTTGGTAATTTTGACCGGTGGCTGGAGTCGAGGGGATGAGGGGGATCAGTGCGGGGAGAAAGGGGGGGCAGGCTACCCCTGAGGCAGAAGGACTGGACCAAACGGAGGCCGGTTATGAGGTTGGCAGAGCGGATGAGCAGATTGGGTACGGAAACAGCCTTCGAAGTATTGGCCAAAGCAAAGGCCCTGGAAGCCGCAGGCAAGAAGATTATCCACTTGGAAATCGGCGAGCCGGATTTCGACACACCGGAGCACATCAAGGAGGCAGCCATCAAGGCGCTGCGGGACGGCAAGACCGGCTACTGCCCTGCGGCGGGCATCAAGGAGCTGCGCGAGGCCATCGCTGCCGATGTGGGCGCACGCCGTGGCCTCTCTGTCTCACCCGAAGAGGTAGTGGTCACCCCAGGGGCCAAGCCGATCATGTACTTCGTCATCACCGCGCTGGTCGATCCGGGTGACGAGGTCCTCTACCCGAACCCTGGCTTTCCCATCTACGAGTCGGTGATCGAGTTTGTGGGCGGTAAGGCAGTGCCGATCCCCTTGCGCGAGGAGCGCAACTTTAGCTTCGATGTCGACGAGTTTCGCTCCTTGGTCACCGACAAGACCAAGCTCATCATCCTCAATTCGCCGCAGAACCCTACGGGCGGCGTGTTGAGCCGGCAGGACCTGGAGGTCATAGCCGAGGTGGCCACTGCCCGCGATATCTTTGTCCTATCCGACGAGGTGTACAACAACATCCTCTACGAAGGCAGCTTCGTGAGCATTGCCACCCTGCCGGGGATGCGCGACAGGACGGTGATTCTGGACGGCCTGTCCAAGACCTACGCCATGACCGGCTGGCGGCTGGGCTACGGGGTAATGCCCAAGGAGCTGGCGCGGCAGGTGGAGCGCCTCACCATCAACACGGTCTCCTGCACCTCGCACTTTAGTCAGTACGGGGCGATTGCCGCCATCAACGGGCCGCAGGAGCCGGTGGCGGCCATGGTGGCTGAGTTTCGCCGCCGCCGCGACTACATCGTCGAGGCGCTCAACAAAATAGAGGGCGTGAAATGCGTGAAGCCGCAAGGGGCCTTTTACGCCTTCCCGAACATCACGGGCACCGGGTTCAGCTCCAAGGAACTGGAGCGGCGCCTGTTGGAGGAGGCGGGCGTGGCCACTCTGTCCGGCACGGCTTTTGGCAAATACGGCGATGGCTACCTGCGTCTGTCTTATGCCAACTCGCTGGAGAATATCAAGGCGGCGCTGGAGCGCTTTGCTGCCCTGGTTTCGTGAGGGCGCTTCTGGCAAGATGAACGATGAACGGCGGAACAGAAAGGTCTGAGCGGAAATGGAGCCCAAGAAGACCGGACTTTACGAGGTGCACAAGCGACTGAACGCCAAGCTGGTGCCGTTCGCCGGCTACTGGATGCCCATCCAGTACACGAGCATCGTGAGCGAGCATCGGCGCGTACGCACCACGGTCGGCGTGTTCGATGTGTCGCACATGGGGGAATTCATCATCCGCGGCCCAAGGGCGCTGGAGTTCCTGGAGCGCATGACCATCAACCAGGTGAGCGCCCTTGAGGTCAATCGCGTGCAGTACTCGGCAATGTGCTACCCGGACGGCGGCATAGTCGACGACCTGCTGGTCTACCGCCTGCCCGAGCACTACATGATGGTGGTGAACGCCTCCAATTTGGAGAAAGACTTTGCGTGGCTCTTGGAGCATCTGATCAAGGACGCGAGCTTGGAGAATGTCAGCGACGAGACTACCCTGTTGGCGGTGCAGGGGCGCTATGCGCAGGCCACTCTGCAAAAGCTGACGAGCTTGGACTTGAGCAAGATCAAGTACTACTGGGCGCAGCGCGGCCGCCTGGCCGGGGTGGACATGCTCATCTCGCGCACCGGCTACACCGGCGAGGACGGCTTTGAGATCGGCTTTGACCGCCGCTACTCCGAGCAGGTGTGGGAGGCGGTCATGGAGGCTGGCAAGGAGTACCAGATCGAGCCCATAGGCTTAGGGGCGCGCGACAGCTTGCGCCTGGAGATGAAATACTGCCTGTACGGCAACGACATCGACCAGACCACCAATCCCTTGGAGGCAGGCTTGGGGTGGATTACCAAGCTGCACAAGGGCGACTTTGTCGGTCGCGAGGCGCTGCTACGGGTCAAGGAGCAGGGCCTGCGGCGCAAATTGGTGGGGTTCGAGATGCTGGAGAAGGCCATCCCTCGCCACGGCTACGCCATCGTCAAGGATGGTAAGCAGGTGGGGCACGTGACGAGCGGCACCTTCTCGCCAAGCCTTGACAAAGGAATCGGCATGGGGTACGTGCCGATTGAGCTTGCAGAGGTGGGGAGCACCTTCGCGGTGCAGATCCGCGGCCAGGAAGTGCCGGCGGTGGTGGTGCAGACGCCGTTCTACAAGAGGCCATACTGAGGGGAAGCAGTGAAGGTTGACGTCTGTCTTGTACCGGGGGAGCTCACCTACTGTCAGGTGGCGAACCGCGCGGTGGTGGTGATTGATGTGCTGCGCGCCAGCACGACCATCGTCACGGCGCTGGCGCATGGCTGTCGAACGATCATTCCGGTCGAAGAGGTCGAGGAAGCAAAGCGCATCGCCGCCACTATCGGCGATCAGCACGTCCTGCTGGGAGGCGAGCGCGGAGGCGTGCGCATTGATGGTTTCGCCTTGGGCAATTCGCCGCGGGAGTACCGCGGTGCCAACCTGCGGGACAGTACCATCGTGTTCACCACCACCAACGGCTCACGCCTGTTTCGCATGGTGCAAAATGGTGCGCCGGTGCTGGTGGGCGCACTGGTCAATGCAGGAGCAGTGGCGCAGGTGCTGACGCAGGAGGGACGCGACGTCCTGTTGGTCTGTGCCGGCCGGGAAGGGCGGTTTTCTGCCGAGGACTGTTTCTGCGCCGGGCTGCTCGTCCATCGCCTGGGGCAGCTCTTGCCGCGCCAGGTGGAACTCAGCGATGCGGCACAGGCGACTGGACGCTTCTTTTCGGCGCGGCAAAGCGCGCTGAAGGTATTGCAAGGGAGCGAGCACGGCCGTTTCTTGGCGACGATCGGCTTTGGGCAAGACATCCCTGTCTGCGCGGAGGTGGATGCCTACCAGGTCGTGCCGCAGTACGCAGACGGGGTGATTCGCGCGCGCCCGCGGTAGCGGGGCTCAAGGACTTCGCAAGCAGAAGCGGGGGCCACAGGCGCAGCGGGCATGCGTGAGGCGCGGCAGTCCTGGCCTGAGGGATCTCGTGGCCCGCGGGCGGAGCGTGAGTCTTTGCCTTTGATAGATCGTTCTGCATGCTCCCTTGCGAGGTATTCGCGAACGAGGCGGATGCGGAGGGCGCAGAGGCGAGCGTGGGGCTGGCCACGGGTTGACGGGCAGATTGCGGCCTTTCAGCAGAGGTGCGGTCGCTTGAGTTCTCATGCGCACGCAATGCGGGGTGCGCAGTCTGCAAAGCCTTGTGGCTATGGCCGCCCCGAGGGCCTATCGTCAGAGAATGGCAGCGGCGGTGGAATGACCTCAGCAGCAGGTGCGCGACCTCTGGGCGCGCTTTCAGGCTTGAAGGGCTTGGCTTTCTTGCCTCTTCACTCGAACGCGATAGCGGTGGAAGGCGTGGTGAGAGCAGGCAAAGCACATCATAGGCGAGGCGACATCGACTTTTCGCTGTACGGCATCATCGACTGCGCCTGGCTGCGTGGCCGGGAGCTTGCGGCGGTGGTGGAGGCGGCCATCGCCGGAGGGGTGACCATGGTGCAGTACCGGGACAAGGTCTCCTCGGGCCGGGTCTTTTACGAGAACGCGCGCATTGCACAGCGGGTCTGTGCGACGCAGCGCGTGCCGTTTATCGTGAACGACCGGCTGGACATCGCCATGGCGGTGGGTGCCGACGGGGTGCACGTGGGGCAGGAGGACCTGCCGGTGGCGGTGGTCCGCCGCGTGGCCGGAGCTAAGATGCTCGTGGGTGCCTCTGCCGGCACGCTGGAAGAAGCTTTGGCGGCAGAGGCCGAAGGGGCCGACTATGTGGGTGTGGGCGCCATCTTTCCCACAGCGACCAAGCCCGATGCTGACCTCTCCTCGCTGCAGCGGCTGCGGGAAATCTGTGAGCAGGTGCGCTGCCCGGTGGTGGCCATCGGTGGCATTACCGCAGCGCGGGTGGCGGAGGTCATGGCGACGGGCGCGCACGGGGTGGCGGTCATCTCGGCGCTCATGGACGGCGATGTGCGCGCCAACGCGCGCCTGCTGAGGGAGAGCATCAGGCGGTGCAAGGAGGTGGATCGGCGGTGAGAATCAGGGAGCGCGACATGCGGGTGGTCAAGCGCCCGCGGCCTGAGGAGACGGTGGTGGCCATGCGCCGCAGAGAGATCCTCGGCGTGATGCTCATCTACTTGGCCATCATGCTCTTCTTGGCCTTGGTTTCCTATCACCCGAACGAGCGGCCGGGACAGGTCAGCTTTGGCTCGGCGCGCAACCTGTTAGGGCTGGCCGGGGCGTACATTTCCTACTTTCTCTTCCGCTACACCATTGGCTACCCGTCCGTGGTGGTGCCGCTGCTCTGTGCGCTATGGGGATGGGTGCTGCTGCGCGATGGCTCCCGCGCCACTGCCAGGCGCTGGAGCATGCACATGCTGGCCTTAGCCTTCTACGCAGCCATTCTGCTCGCCCTTCCCCAGGTGGCAGTGCACGACGGCGATTTTCACGCCAGCGAATTGGCCGGCGCATTGGGCCTGCTCCTGGCCCGCCTGATCGTCGGGGTTTTCGGCCTCACCGGCTGTGTCATTCTCCTCATCGCCCTGATGATGGTCATGGTGATCTCCGCGACCCAGGTGAGCATAGGCGGGAGCTTGTCCCGGCTCGGCGCCAGGGCACGGGGGTGGTGGCAATCGTTCAGGAAACGCCGTCTCGTCGCCCGTCAGGACGCGAAGACGCGCGCGCGGCAAGAGGAGCTGGTCAAGGGAGCGCTGGAGGTGGGCCCCGCTCCTCGGCCTGTGGCCCAGCAGGTGCCGGCGGTAGAACCTGAGCCATCTCCTCCCGGGCCGGCGCAACTGGAGCTCCAGATGCCCAAGCCGCCGGTCCGACCGGTCATGCCCCCAGCTCCGCAGCAGCCTGAGGAGGAGGAACGCGAGTACCAATTCCCGAGCCCCGAGCTCTTGGATGCGCCTCCTGACCGCGAAGTGGCGCTCACCCGCGAGGAGCTGTTAGAGAACGCGCGCCTGCTTGAAACCCGCTTGCGCGAGTTCGGCGTGCGCGGCCGCGTGGTGGAGATCAACCCCGGCCCGGTGATCACCCGCTACGAGGTGGAGCCGGCCGTCGGGGTGAAGGTCAGCCAGTTCACCAGCCTTGCCGACGACTTGGCCTTGGTGCTGCGCGCGCGCCGCATCCGCATTGTCGCGCCCATCCCAGGCAAGGCGGCAGTGGGCATCGAAATCCCCAATCCCAGGCCGGCCACGGTCTATCTGCGCGAAGTCATCGATTCGCCGCAGTTCCAGGAGGCGGAATCGGTGCTCACCGTGGCCATGGGCAAGACCATCTCCGGCGAGATATTTACTGCCGATCTGACTACCATGCCGCACCTGCTCATCGGCGGCTCCACCGGCTCCGGCAAGAGCGTTTGCTTGAACACCATCATTGCCAGCATCCTGTTCAAGGCGCACCCGTCCCAGGTGCAGTTGGTGCTGGTGGACCCCAAGCGCTTGGAGCTGAGCGCCTACGCGCGCCTCAAGGACCACCACGTCACCTACTTGGAAGGGCTGGACGAGACGGTGGTGACCAACGCTGCCAATACCATTGCCGTGCTGCGCAGCTTGGAGGTGGAGATGGAGCGCCGCTACCGGGTGCTCAACGAGGCCGGAGTGCGCAACATCGAGGAGTACAATCAGAAGGTGAGCAGGCGCCAGATCAGGGGCAAGGAGGGCCAGCCGGTGCGCCCCCTCCAGTACGTGGTGCTCATCATCGATGAATTGGCGGACCTGATGCTCACCGCGGCGCGGGAGGTGGAGGAGCCCATCGCCCGCCTCACGCAGATGAGCCGCGCCGTGGGCATTCACCTCATCGTGGCCACGCAACGGCCCTCGGTGGATGTGATTACCGGGGTCATCAAGGCAAACTTCCCGGCGCGCATTGCCTTCCAGGTGGCCTCCAAGGTGGACTCGCGCACCATCATCGACCAGAACGGCGCGGAGCAGCTCCTGGGGCGCGGCGACATGCTCTTCTTGCCGCCTGCCTCTCCGGAGCCCATCCGGTTGCACAACGCCTACATCTCCACCGAGGAGATTGCGCGGCTCATCGACCACATCCAGGGGCAGCCGAAGGTCGTGCCCAAGTTCGTCCTTCCAGCCTGGCTGGAGGAGCAGGTGCCTGGGGCTGCCTTCCGCGGTGACCGGGAGCGCGATCCGCTGTTCGCCGAGGCGGCGCGCATCGTGGTCACCCACCAGCAGGGCTCGGTCTCCATCCTGCAGCGGCGACTGAAGGTGGGGTATTCGCGAGCGGCACGGCTCATCGACGAGTTGGAGGCGGCCGGCATCGTCGGGCCCTTTGAAGGGGCCAAGGCCCGCGAGGTATTGGTGGACGAAGATGGCTTGGCGGAAATGGGGTTGCTTTAGAAAAGTTGTCGGAGGCACAGCACAATGGTGACGCGGTGTTGCGCAATAGCGGTTGCAGTGCTCCTTGCGGCCAGTTGCTTGCCAGTGCCGGTGGGCGCACAGCAGATGGACGGCCAGGCGGTGGTGCGCAAGGTGAGGGCGACTTTCGAGTCCCTGAAGACCATGCGCGCGCGCTTTACCCAGACGTTCGAGTGGCAGCTGGTGGGCGAAAGCCAAAAGACCGCCGGCACGCTGGCAGCTGCCAAAGGCGACCGTTATCGCATCGAGACCGAGGACCAGCTCATCGTCACCGACGGCAAGACGGTGTGGAACTTCAGCAAGGCCAACAAGCAGGTGATCGTCGATGAACTGGGCAAGACGGCAGACGCCCCGCTGATGCGCGACCTCATGCTGCGCTACGCCGAAGGCTACACCGCTGTGCTGAAGGGCCAGGAGGCCATCGGTGGCAGCGACTGCTTCGTGGTGGAGCTGCGCCCCAAAGGGGAGGAGTTCATCACCGCGGTAACGCTCTGGGTGGATGGCAAGCTGTGGGTCCCGCTGCGCGTGCGGCAAGTCGATGTGAATGACAATGTGAACGTCTATGAGCTGCAGGACGTGGAGTTGAACGTGACCCTGCCGCCGGGGCTGTTCACCTTTGAACCGCCCGCCGGGGCCGAGGTGATTGATATGCGGTGAACGTAGGTGGCCCCCAGGAGCTTTGGGGAGGCCTGGGAAAACGGAGTGTGGGCCGGCAAGTGTGGTGGGCTGACCTTTTGGAGGTTTTCGCAGAGGAGGTCCTTGAAACCACAGATAGGCACGGATGGGCACGGATGGTCGGGAGTGGGTGGTGCACACGGGGGCTGCCGATCGGCGAATCTTAGATGAGATATCGGGGCCATCAGCGGTTGAGGGGACTATCGGCGGGGAAAACGGCCAACGTGCGGGAGGTGTTGGTACGCCTGGGAAAAGAGCACGTGTGCCGGCAAGTGTGGTGGGCTGACCTTTTGGAGGTTTTCGCAAAGGAGGTCCTTGAAACCACAGATAGGCACGGATGGGCACGGATGATCGGGCGTGGGTCGAGCCCGAGGGGGCTGTCGATCGGCGAATCGTAGGCGATGTATCGGCGTTATCAGCGGTTGAGGGGGCTATCGGCGGGGGAAACGGCCAACGTGCGGGAGCTGTTGGTAGGCCTGGGAAAAGAGCGTGCGGGCGGGCAATCGCGGTGGCCCGACCACAGGCACAGTTGCGCACATGAAATTTCCGTAACGCCGCGAAAAAATACTTGACTTTTTTGCGAGCGTTTCGTATATTGCGGCTGACTTTTGCAAGCGGGTGCGCCTGGGGGACAGGCACCGCGGCTCCTCCTGGCAGGGGGATCCCCTGACCGACAACGTGAGAGTACCGCAGGCTGCGCCCGAGGGCGCGAGGCCAAGGGATTTCTCGTATGCCTCGCGCGTATTGCCCACAGCGAGCGGGGGAACGCAAATGATTGAGCTTCTTTCTTTGAGGGAGACGGGGAGCAGCGGGAAGAGGGGGAGATGGGGAAAGGGCGGGGCGGCTCTCGATTCCACAACCGTACCGGCTTTTCGGAGCAGAGGGGTTTGCAATGAAAGCATGGAGAGCCGTAAAAAGGGGGTTGCGGCGCCGGCCCGGCCTCAGGGCGGCGCTGAGTATGGTCCTGGTAGCAGCCATGGGGGCAAGTGCAGGCTGCGGCATATGCACGGGCGCTCCACTTGCCCTGGTGGCGGCGGCAGCCTTTGCCGCTTGCGCGGTGGCGGTGGCGACCGTACATTGAGCTTCTCTGCTGCCAGGCAACAAAGGGGACTTGTTCAGGGAACAGGGGATGTGCTCTACTATGCCTGATCACAGTCCTTTCTGAGGTAACGAGACTACTGCGCCGCTGTCCGCGGCAGCCCTGCACAGGGTGATGCGGATGACTCTTCACGCTCTTCTCCAGGGGGCAGGGACCTCAAGAGCACAACAGGGTTGGATGGGTTGCGGTGAGACGGGAAGCGCGGGGTGCCTTGAGGCACTCGACACGGTAAGCGTTCTTGTCGGAACGGCGTTCTCTGATCGCCGCCGACCCTTGACTTTAGAGTTGTGACCGCTGTGCTGGTGACGATCCGGGAGAGGTAGATGACGATCACGGTACGATCACGGATCAGCAGAGGGGAGCAGACGAGCCTGCGCACGCTCGGGGCTCCAGCCCGGCCAGGGGAGAGGCCGGAGTACGGCCAGCACGGCGCACGCGCCACGAGCGCCCCGACCCGCCTCGCCAAAGCGCGGTGCCTCACCAGCGACGAGGGAGAGACGCAGGCCAACTTCTTGCGCGAGGCCGAGGCGCTCGCCTGCTCAGGCGAGGACATGCCGCTCAGCCACCTGCCAACGATGAATTCCCACAGAAGAACATTTGTGTGCGGCGGCGTGTATGCCCGCATGGTGGGGGATTCCACCCTCCGGGCTAAGCCCATTCGCCGGGCGGCGGCCGGTATCCCGCGGCCGATGGGAGTGTCCCTGCTGGGCGCCGTGGTCGATGTGGCGAGCTGGCGTGAGATGGGCCTTCAGCTCAAGGAGCAAGGGAGACCGGGGCGAGAGGGGCGCGCCCGAGGCTCGGTGGCGAGATGCGGAGCGCCGCACTGGCGCGCGGCGCGAGGCCTAGACCGCCTAGACACAAGGCGGCCGTGGGCGGCCAGCACTACGGTGAGATTGATTGGCACGGGGCGGGGACGCGAGAGGGAGACAGTACGGTGACAATGACGAGACAGGCGGCATGCTATGCTTGGGTGGCCAGCGCCGTGCTGCTGTGCGCAGGACTTGCCGTGGCGCAGCAGACCACTGCACCCCAGGCGGCCCGCTACTTCTTAGGCAAAGAGGACGAAATCCTCATGCAGGTCAACGTGTGGGGCTTTGTCCGGCAGCCGGGCCAGTACATGGTTCCCTACGACACCGACCTCATCAGCCTGCTTTCCTATGCGGGCGGGCCGCAGGAGGAAGCCAAGATCAAGAGCGTCAAGGTGATTCGCGCAAGCGGCGGCGATAGCGGCGCGGCGCAGGTCATCGAGGTGGACGTGAAAAAGTTCCTCAAATCCGCCGATGCCTCCATGATCCCCAGGCTGAAGCCGGGCGACACCGTGGTGGTCTCGGGCACCACCTTCCACTTTGTCAGCAAATTCTTCGAATTCGTCTGGCGCATCGGCTTGGTGGTGCAAGTCGTAGCAATGATAGACTACTACTTTAGGCGCTAACCGCCCGCTGCTGAGGTACACGTCATGCAAGAGCCTATCCAGCGACAGTTGTCCCTGAAGGACTATATGCGCGTCCTTTACCGGGCGCGGTGGATCATCCTCATCTGCTTCTTAGCGGTCGTGGGCTCCACCGCTTTCTTCACCTTCCGCGCCGAGCCCATCTACGAGGCTACTGCCAAGCTCATGATCCAGGATGAGGGCGGCGTCGGCAGGATGGTGTTCGACGTCACCGGCTACATGAAGAAAGAGACCATGATCAACAACCAGGTGGAGATCTTGAAGAGCCGGTCGGTGGCGGAGAGGGTGGTGCAGAGCTTGGAGGCCTCGCCGCATGCAGCCACGCTGCGCATCTTGGGCAACGAGCCGGAGAACGGCAAAAAGCGCGGGGGGCGACGACTTGGCCTGTTCGGCGGCCCGAAGGCGCTTCCTCTCGAGGAGCAGGCGCGCGCCCGTCGGGAGGCGGCCATCAAGGCGATCCGCAGTGGGATCAAGGTGACGCCGGTGCGCAGCAGTGACATGATCAACCTCTCCTTCGAGGCCCCCTCGGCCTTTGAGGCGGCCTTTGTCACCAACACCATTGCCGACGAGTTCAAAAAGTTCAACCAGGCGCAGAGCCAGGCCGAGGTGCGCCAGGTGAAGCAGTTCTTGGAAGAGCAGTTGGGGCTCATCCAGGAGCAGCTCAGCCGCTCCGAAGAGGCCTTGCGCGCCTACAAGGAGCGCGAGCGGGTGGTGTCCCTGGACAAGGAAACGGAAGCTTTGGTGAGCAAGGCCGCCGAGTTCGAGTCCATGCTCAAGGAAGCGCAGACGGCCCTTGCCGAAAACAAGGAGCGGCTCAAGTTCATCGACGAGCAGTTGGAAAAGAGCCGGCAGCACTTTGACATCGACGCGGTGTCGGCCAGCCCCTACCTACAGGAGATCAAGCGGCAGTTGGCAGAGAAGGAAGCCAGCTTGGCCGTGTTCATGGCCCAGTTGGTGGAGGTAGGCGCGCTTGAGGAAAAGCGCAGCGACATCCAGTTGCGGCAGAAGCAGATCGAGGCCCTCAAGGACAAGTTCAAGGAGGAGGTCACGCGCCTCGCCGCCTCCGAGATGCTCGACCCTATGAGCGTGTCCACCGCCCTTTTCCAGCGCAAGATCGAGGTGGAGACCGAGCTGCAGTCGCTACAACCGCGCGTGGAGGCGTTGCAGGGGATCGTCAACCGCTTCAACCGCGAGATGGAGGCTTTGCCGGAGAAGGCCTTGGAACTAGCCCGCCTGCAACGTGCCGCTCAGGTGGACGAGAAACTCTACGTCATGCTCCAGGAAAAATACCAGGAGTCGCGCATCACCGAGGTGGGGCAGCTGGGCAATGTCACCATCATCGACCGGGCGGAGGTGCCCGTCAGCCCGGTGAAGCCGAAGAAGCGCGTGAACCTCATGCTTGGGGCGGTCATTGGGCTGATGCTCGGCTTGGGCATTGCCTTTGTCATGGAGTACATGGATACCTCGGTGCGCAGTATCGAGGACGTGGAGGCGCTGGGGCTCAACCTCATGGGCACAATTCCGGTGATCCGCGCCACGCAGCGAGATGGCCGCCCGGAGGGGGTACCGGGCCGACGCTTGGACGAGGAGACGCGGCGGATCGAGGAGCGCCTGGTCACGCATCTCCGCCCCAAGTCGCCGGTGTCCGAGGCCTACCGCAGCCTGCGCACGAGCATCCAGTTTGCGCGCAGCGATGTGCCGGTACGCACGCTCGTAGTCACCAGCGCCGGACCAAAGGAGGGGAAATCCACCACTGTGGCCAACTTGGCCATCACCATGGCGCAGCTGAACACGCGCACGCTGTTGGTGGACGCCGACCTGCGGCGCCCGGTGCTGCACAAGCTGTTCGGCCTGCGCGGGGACATGGGCCTGACCAATCTGTTGGTGGGCAAGGCCACTTTGGACGAGGTGCTGCAGAGCACGGCGGTGGAGAACCTGACCGTGGTGCCGGCCGGGGTGCTGCCACCAAACCCATCTGAGCTCCTGGGCTCGCAACAGATGCAGGCGTGCATGGACCAGTTCCGGCAGCGCTTTGATGTAGTGCTATTCGACACTCCGCCGGTGATTGCCGTGACGGACGCGCCGCTCTTGGCGCGCCTGGTGGACGGCGTGCTGTTGGTGGTCAACTCCGGGAGCACCGACCGCGAGGCGTTGCTGCGGGCCAAGGAGGTGCTGGACCAGGTGAACGCGCCGGTGTTGGGTGTGCTGCTCAACAACATCACCGCCAGCAACATGTACGGCAGCTATTACTACTATTATTACTACCACTATTACTACTACGGCGACGGGGAGAAGAAGAAGGAAAAGGTGAAAAAGCGCAGGCGTCGCGGCAGCGAGGTCGCGTGAGCCTGGCGCAGAGGTGAGCAAGCTGCGTGGGAAGCGGGGCGCGCCACGGGTGAGGAGAGGCAGGTCGGGTCGGTCGGAGAGTTGTGCTTCCCACGCTAACTGAGCGCCCCTGGGAGGGGATGAGGTGATGTGGACATCGTTCCACGCATGCCCCGCGCGAGCGTCGGTATGCGCCCGCGGGCAGCGCGCGTGCCTTGTTCTGCAGGGAGAGCGGCTCTCTGTAAGTGACAGGGCGGTAGCGTGCCCGGCCAAAGCGAAAGCCCGATGATCAGCCAGACAGACCCCTACTGGTATGCATTTGTCACCCGGCCGCGCCACGAAAAGCGCGTGGAGAAGCAGCTGCGCGGCAACGGCGTCGACTGCTACCTGCCCCTGCATCGCACCCTGCACCAGTGGAAAGACCGCCGCAAATACGTGGAGGTGCCGCTTTTTTCCTGCTACATCTTTGCCCACATCTCCTACTTCAAGCGCTACGATGTGCTCACCGTGCCGGGGGTGGTGCGCATCGTCTCCATCGGCAACCAGCCCACCCCGGTGCGCGATGAGGAGATCGAGGCGGTGCGCGCCCTGCTGGCCAGCAAGACGAGCTTTGAGCTGAGCCAGGAGCTGCATTATGGCGACCGCGTGCGCATCGTCGAGGGGCCGCTGGCTGGAGTGGAAGGGGAATTGGTGGACTTTCGCTGCGGGCAGAAGGTGGCGCTCAACGTGGGGGTGATCGGGCAGTCGCTCTTGGTGGAGATCGAGCAGAGCAAATTGGTGCGCGTGGCCGCCTCCCAGGAGCACGACAAATCCGCGTCCAAGTGGGTGGCGCGCTGGCGCTCCATGGGGCTCCCTCTGCGCGAGTGAGGAGGAAAGCGTGGCGCACTATTTGGTGACCGGCGGGGGTGGATTCATCGGCTCGCACTTGGTGGAAGAGCTGCTGCGGCGCGGCAACCGGGTGCGGGTGCTGGACAACTTTGCCACCGGCAAGCGGGAGAACATCGCCGCGCTCCTGGCCGCCCTGCGCGATGAACAGCCGCAGGTGGATTTCGCCGGCCGGCTGGAGGTCGTCGAAGGCGATGTGCGCAGCTACCACATCGTGCGCGAGGCGGTGGAAGGCGTGGACTTTGTCCTGCACCAGGCGGCGCTGCCCTCGGTGCCCAGGTCGGTCAAGGACCCCATCACCAGCAACGAGGTGAACGTGGTGGGGACGCTCAACATTCTCAACGCCGCCAAGGAGACCGGTGTCAGGCGCATCGTCTACGCATCATCGTCGTCCATTTACGGCGACTTGGAGACGCTCCCCAAGACCGAGGATATGCTGCCCAAGCCGCTCTCTCCTTATGCAGTGTCCAAGTTGGCCGGGGAGAAGTATTGCCAGGTCTTCACCCGTCTCTACGGTTTGGAGACCGTCTGCCTGCGCTACTTCAACGTGTTCGGCCCGCGCCAGGACCCGGCCTCGCAGTATTCGGCGGTGATCCCCAAGTTCATCCGCCTCATCGCCCAGGGCGAGCGGCCTACGGTGTACGGGGACGGCAGCCAGTCGCGGGACTTCACCTACGTGGGCAATGTGGTGCAGGCCAATCTGTTGGCCTGCGAAGCCGCGCCTGAGGAGTGCTCCGGCGAGGTGTTCAACATCGCCTATGGCAGACGGGTGACCATCAACGAGTTGGTGCGCGTGCTCAATGAGCTATTGGGGCGGAATGTGGAGCCGATCTACGCGGAACCGCGGCTTGGTGACGTAAAGCACTCGTTGGCCAATATCGGCAAGGCGCGGCAGTACCTGGGCTACAACCCGGAGATCGACTTTGCCGAGGGCCTGCGGCGCTGCGTGGCGTTCTTCATGAGACAGGAACGAATCGAGGCAGAACAGCAACGAAAGGAAACAGTGCATGGCTGACTTTGCGGTGGTGGGTGCAGGGCGGTGGGGCAAGAATCACGTGCGGACGCTGCACGAGTTGGGCAAGCTGCGGGCAATCGTCGAGACCGATGCCGGCCGGCGCCAGGAGATGGCGGCGCTCTATCCGGGAGTGGCAGTGTACGCCAGCGTGCAGGAGTCGCTCGCCGCGGAGCTGGACGGCTACGTGGTGGCCACCCCGGCAGCAAGCCACTTTGCGGTGACCAAATTCCTGTTGGAGCAGGGCAAGCATGTGTTGGTGGAAAAGCCGCTGGCCCTGAGCTCCAAGGACGCGGCAGAGCTGGCCGACCTTGCCGACCGCAAGGGGTGCAAACTCATGGTGGGGCATGTGTTGCTCTACCATCCGGCGATTCGCAAGATAAAGGAACTGTTGGACCAGGGGGCGCTGGGCAGGCTGCAGTACATGTACAGCAACCGCCTCAACTTGGGCACGGTGCGCACCGAGGAGAACATCCTATGGAGCTTTGCGCCGCATGACATCTCCATCTTTCAGTACTTTGTGGGTGCCCTGCCGGAGGCGGTGGTGTGCGAAGGCGGGGTGTTCCTGCAGCCGGACGTGCACGACACGACGATGACCGTGCTGCGCTATCCGGACAATGTGGTGGGTCACATCTTTGTTAGCTGGCTGCATCCGTTCAAGGAGCACCGGCTGGTGGTGATCGGCTCCAAGGGGATGGTGTCCTTCGAGGACTCGAGCGCGCGCAAGGAGCTGCTCTTTTACGAAAAGGGGATCGACTGGGTGGCTGGCGAGCCGGTCACGCGCGAAGGGGCGACGCGAGCCATCGATTATGAGAAAAAGATGCCGCTCACCGAAGAGCTGAGGCACTTTGTGGAGTGCGTGGAGCAGGACAAGGTGCCGTTGACCAATGCGCGCGTCGGGGTCGAAGTCCTGCGCATCTTGGAGATGGCGGAGGCGAGCCTGAAGAAGGTGCCACCTCCACGGCCGGTGCGCGAGTTTTACGCGCACGAGAGCGCGGTGGTGGACAAGGGGGCGAAGATCGGCAAGGGCACCAAGATCTGGCACAATTCGCAGGTGCAGGCCGGGGCGCAGATCGGCGAGAACTGTGTCATCGGGCATAACTGTTTCGTGGCGGGCAGGGCGGTGCTCGGCAACGGGGTCAAGTTAGAGTCGAACGTGGACGTGTGGGACCTGGTGACCTTGGAAGACTATGTATTTGCCGGGCCGTCGGCGGTGTTCACCAACGACATCAATCCGCGCTCGCGTTACCCCAAGGCCAAGTACCCGCAGTACGGCAAGTGGGTGCCGACGCTGGTGAAGCAGGGTGCGTCCATTGGGGCGAATGCGACGATTGTCTGCGGGGTGACCATCGGCAGGCATGCGTTCATCGGTGCCGGGGCAGTGGTCACGCGCGACGTGCCCGACTATGGGTTAGTGGTGGGCTCACCGGCGCGGCTCATCGGCTGGATGTGCGAATGCGGTACGCGCCTGCCACTGGCCAAAGAGCCACCCGACGGCTCCCATGCCCAATGCCCCACCTGCGCCCGCGGCTACCAATTCACCTCCGGCTCCCTGGTAGAAGTGTCCGAGGGCTAAGACAGGGCCCAAACAATGCGCATCCCGTTGCGTCCTTTGCGCCTCCATTTCTCTCGCAAAGTCCGCAAAGGTCGCCAAGTTTTTGGGGTGGGGGGTGACAATAGAAAAGTCTTAGCGTTCTTTGCGGTACTTGGCGTCCTTTGCGCGAGCCTTTCTCTCGCCAAGGCCGCAAAGGTCGCCAAGTTTTTGGGGGCGGGGGGGGACAATAAAAAGGTCGTGGCGTTCTTGGCGGAACTTTGCGCCCTTTGCGCGAAAGTCCCATGACGGAAAACGACATTGCGAGAGAAGTATTGAACGCCGCGTTCGCGGTACACACGAAACTCGGCCCGGGACTCTTCGAGACCGTCTACGAGGCTGCGCTGGCCCATGAGCTGCGCAGACGCGGCCTGCGCGTGGAACAGCAGAAAGACTTGCCCGTGCGCTATGAGAACGTGCGCATCGATGTCGGCTTCCGCATGGACCTGCTGGTAGAGGATAAAGTGGTGGTGGAGCTCAAGTCAGTGGAGGAGGTGGTGCCGGTGCACAAGAAGCAACTGCTCACCTACCTGCGCCTCGCTGACAAACGCCTGGGCCTGCTCATCAACTTCAACACCGCGCGCCTCAAAGACGGCATCACGCGCATTGTCAACCAACTCCCCGAGTAGGTACTCTCGCGAGGACCGCCAGGATATCGCAAAGGAAACGAGTGGTTTGCTGATAATCTTTTCCGCCGGGTGGTGGGGGGAACGTTAGAAGGAGAGTGTTTGCGTCCTTTGCGGGTCTTTGCGTCCTTCGCGTGAAAAGATGAAACTCGTGCTTGTCGCAGGCGCGCGGCCCAACTTTATGAAAGTGGCCCCCATCCTGAAAGGCCTGCGCGCCTACCCCGAGCACTTTACCCCGGTCTTTGTCCACACCGGGCAGCACTATGACGCCGACATGTCCGACGTCTTCCTGGCCGACCTGGGCCTGCCCCAACCGGACCACTACTTAGGCGTGGGCTCGGGCACGCACGCCGAGCAGACCGCCGCGGTGCTGGAAGCCTTCGAACCGGTGGTGCACGCCGAGCGCCCCGACGTGGTCATCGTCGTCGGGGACGTCAACTCCACCTTGGCTGCGGCTTTGGCAGCCGCCAAGCTCTGCGTGCCCGTGGCGCACGTGGAGGCAGGCCTGCGCTCCTTCGACCGCACCATGCCTGAGGAGGTCAACCGCATCCTCACCGACCACCTCTGCGACCTGCTCTTCACCACCTGCGAGGACGCCAACGCCAACCTGCGCGCCGAAGGCATCGCCGAGGACAAGATCCACTTTGTCGGCAACACCATGGTCGAATCGCTCCTCACCTTTTTGCCGCAGGCGCAGCGGTCAGCAGTTGGCGAGAGGCTGCAGCTGAGCCGCGGCGACTACTGTCTGGTCACCCTGCACCGTCCGTCCAACGTAGATGACCCCAATGCGCTGGCGGGCCTGTTCGGCGCGCTGCAGGAGATCGCCGAGGAGCTCAAGGTGGTCTTCCCTGCCCACCCGCGCACGCAGAAGCGGCTGCGGGAGTTCGGACTGTGGTCGCCGGACAAGCAGGCTGGCAGCGTGGTGGTGCTCGACCCGGTGGGCTATGTTGATTTTCTCTGGTTGGAAGCCAACGCGCGTTTGGTGATCACCGACTCTGGCGGCGTGCAGGAGGAGACGACCATTCTGGGGGTTCCCTGCCTCACGGTGCGCCAAAACACCGAGCGGCCCATCACCATCAGCATGGGCACGAACGTCCTGGTCGGGACGGACCCGCGGCGACTGGTGGCAGAGGCCAAGCGCGTCTTGGCCGGCAACGGCAAGCGGGGCAGCGTGCCGCCGCTGTGGGACGAGCACGTGTCGGGGCGTATCGTCGCGGCCCTGGTGACGTGGTGGGAGAGGCGCGCCCCAGCGTCCGTAGCCGCCGCAGCAAAGGAGGCGTGAGGCAGCATGGCGAACCCGGCAGGGGAACTGAGCTCTCTTCAGATGCGGCTCTGCCAGCGGGCTGACCACTCTGAAGGCGCACCGGTAGAGGGCTATGACCCGCCGCCGAGCCAGTGCGAAGAGGCGATCCAAGGTAGCAAGGTGATGAGGTGGATTTTCTAACCACGGATGGGCACGGATAGCTACGTATCATTGGTGATAGCTACTGATCCGAGAAGATCAGTGGAAGTATCAGTGTTATCAGTGGTTGAAAAAAGCGGCTGATGGGCGCTGATTACCGCTGATGCACGCTGATGATATGGAACCACCGGGTGATAACGCGACTTTTTGACCACGGATAGGCACGGATAGCCGCGGATGATTGGCAGTAGTGAGGGATCGGCGACGATCGCTCTTAGTATCAGTGTTATCAGTGGTTGAAAGAAACGGCTGATGGGCGCTGACACCTGCTGATGTACGCTGATGAGATGCAACACGCGGTGCGATCACGTGGCTTTTTAAGCACGGATAGGCACGGATAGCCGCGGATGATTGGTAATGGTCACGGATCGGCGAGGATCAGCGGTGGTATCAGTGCTATGAGCAGTTGCAAAGCTGGTGGTGGGCGTTGATAGCGGCAAGGGAGGCCTGAAACATTATGGCGAACCGCGCGCGGGACTGGTACAGGCAGGCGGAGCGGGATCTGCAGCAGGCAGAGGATTCTCGTGGCGCGGGACGGCATGAGTGGGCCTGTTTTGCTGCCCAGCAGGCCGCCGAGAAGGCGGTGAAGGCGCTCCATCTCCATCTGGGACAGGAGGGGTGGGGTCATGTGGTGGCGAAGCTGTTGAGCGCCTTGCCGCCGGAGGTCTCGCCACCCAAAGAGCTGCTGGACAAGGCACGGGTGCTGGACTCCTTCTACATACCCCCGCGCTACCCGAACAGCTACCCCGAAGGTGCGCCGTTCGAACATTACGGCCCCCTGCAGAGCCAGGAGGCGATCTCGTATGCCAGTGAGATCCTTGCGTTCGTGCGTGCGCACATGGCCTGATGCCCGGAGCGTGGATGCAGCGGTGCGCGCATGGGCAAGGGAGATGGCGAAGCAGCGCCTGGAGGTGGTGCGCATGGGCTACTTTGGCTCGTATGCGCGCGGCGACTGGGGAGTGGGGAGCGACGTAGACCTTATCGTGGTGGTGCGGGAGTCTAAGGTGCCGTTTGTCCGCCGGGCTGCTGAGTGGGACACCACGACCCTCCCGGTGCCGGCAGACGTACTGGTCTACACGCAGGAGGAATGGTCCTCACCTGGACTGCAGGAGCGTTTTGGCAGGGTGGCCGAACAAGTGGTGTGGGTGTTCGAGAGGCGTGAGGGGGGCTGCCGGAGAAACCGCTGACGGGCGCCGATAA
Source organism: Calditrichota bacterium (assembly GCA_014359355.1). Classification (NCBI taxonomy): domain Bacteria; kingdom Pseudomonadati; phylum Calditrichota; species Calditrichota bacterium. Next base: position 25,313 of record JACIZP010000012.1, read on the forward strand.
CCGCTGATATACGCTGATAATATGCAACCACCGAGGTGAGCACGCGACTTTTTAGCCACGGATAGGCACGGATAACCACGGATCATTGGGAATAGCTTCTGATCAGCGAAGATCGGTGGCAGTATCAGCGTTATCAGCGGTTCAAAAAACCGCTGATGGGCGCTGATTACCGCTGATGCACGCTGATAAGATGCAAGACGGGGGTGAGGAGGTGGCTTTCCAGCCACGGATAGGCACGGATAGCTACGTATCATTGGTGATAGCTACTGATCCGAGAAGATCAGTGGAAGTATCAGCGTTATCAGTGGTTGAAAAAAGCGGCCGATGCGCGCTGCTGGCCACCGAGAAAGCGTAATGCGATGGATGGGGAAGCTCGCGGGAGGCCCGGCTGCGCGCGGCGACTGACTGGGCGAGGGGGCGAAAGAGAGGCTGATGGCGAACCGCTGGAAAGACTGGTACGAACAGGGGAAGCGTGATTACGAACGAGCCCTTTTAGACATTCGGTACGGCTACTATGAGTGGGCCTGCTTCACCCTGCAGCAAGCGGCGGAGAAGGTCGTCAAGGCGCTGGGCTTGGCGCGAGGCATGACGCTCTGGGGACCCTCCCTGACGGAGATGCTGAAACTGATCGGCCAGGATGTGGAAGTGCCGACAGAAGTGTTAGACAGTGGGCGATTGCTGGACCTGTTCTATATCCCACCGCGCTATCCCAATGGTTTTGCCTCAGGCAAGCCGGCAGATTACTTCACGGAAACCCAGGCGCGGGAGGCGCTGAATGCGGCAGATGAGGTCATCCGGTTCTGTGAAGGCCATCTCCGTGAATGTCGCTGAGGTGATCAGCCGCTTACGGCAGGTGGCGGAGGAGGCATTGGCGGTCTTCCCGGAGGTGCAAGAGGTGCGGCTAATCGGCTCCATAGCAAGTGGAACGCATACGGGCACGAGCGACGTTGACGTGTTCCTCAGGGTCAGGGAGCTCACGGGGAACCCGGTAGAGTGCATGAGGCCTTACTTCTTTTTCTTCTCGCGCCGGTTGGACGTAGGCTTGGACCTACTGATTTCGGGCCCTGAGGTGCCGCCGGCGATGAAAAAGGCGCTGCAGGGAAGCGTCCTCCTCGCTGCACGGGGAGTAGCCACAGGCACGGACAGATAGGCTATCGGCGGTTGAAGAGGACTACTGGTGGCCGCAGACGAGCGCTGAGGAGATCGAAAAGACTATCTACCGCGCGGTTTCTTTAACCGCAGATAGCCACGGATGGTGGCGCGAGCTCATTGCTGGCTATCACCGAGGATGAGCGAATATCAGGGCCGCGAGCGGTTGAACACGACATTGCTGATCACCGGGAGTTGGTGACAAGATCTGCGCCGGATGACTGGCTGAACATACGCGCGCGTTGGCGAGGATCAGGTCAAGGCTCCGATCCCGAATAGTGGACCTTAGCAGGTGCAGCAATGGTGGGCAAGGTAGTGATATCTTTCTTTCAAGCTCTGCGGCCAAAGCAGTGGATCGAGAACGTGCTCATCTTTGTGGCGCTGGTTTTTTCCAAGAATCTGTTGCACCCGGCCATGCTGCTCAAGACGGTTGCGGGGTTTGGTCTTTTCTGCATGCTCTCTGGGGCGGTCTATGTTCTCAATGACATCCTGGACCTGGAATCGGACAGGCGCCATCCGAGCAAGAGGAACCGGCCCCTGGCGTCAGGAAGGCTGCCGATGTGGGCGGCACTAGCTGGAGCCGTGCTGCTGCCGGGAGCGGCACTTCCTCTAGGCTTAGTCCTTAGTCCCGCCTTTGGGGCGGTAAGCCTCGTCTACTACTGTCTGTTCCTCGCATATTCGCTGGGAGCCAAGAGAGTCGTCATCATTGACGTCATCATCGTGTCGCTGGCGTATGTGCTGCGCGCCATTGCCGGCGCGGAGCTAATTGGCGTGCCGATATCGTCGTGGCTTCTCCTGTGCACCACTTTTTTGGCTCTCTTCGTGACCCTCGGCAAGCGCAGGCATGAATTGGTCCTTTTGGGTGAGGGCTCTGCGTCCCACCGTCGTAGCTTGCAGGACTATTCACTGCAGTTCTTGGATCAGATGATTGCGGTGGCGACTGCTTCTTCGGTGATCACCTATGCGCTTTATACGGTTTGTGAGGAGACCGTGGCGAAGTTCGGTACTCGCAATCTGTTGCTGACCCTTCCATTCGTGGTCTATGGCATATTCCGGTACACTTACTTAGTACACATCAGGAACCTCGGTGGGAGCCCCGAGCAGATCTTCATATCGGATCTTCCCATGATGGGCAACCTTGTCTTGTGGGGAGTAGCAGTGGTGGTGGTCCTCTATCTTCGGTGACGGAGGAGGGGGCGCGGCGGGTAGATCGTGGGGTCGGCGGGGTTTTCGCCGGTATGCTCTTCACTGATTTGGAGTGATGAAGGGGCACAAGAGAGAAGGCGTTTCGGCAGCGCGCTGGCCGTACTCACGGAGGGGGGGCAGTAGGAGCTTCCCGGGCTTGGTGCCGATCGTGGATCCTGGCAAATAACAAGGTGGCGGTTCTGTTCGTGCGGTACGAGGCGAACCCACGCTGTGCGCCCCCCCGGGAGGTTATCGGGAGCCCGGCGAAGGTCCGTGCGGCGAAGCGAACGTGGAGAATCGACATCCGGCAGGTTTTCGGAGGGGCGCCTTGGGATGCCTAGTCATGGGCGAAGATCACCGGAAGTATCAGCGTTATCAGCGGTCGAAAAGGACGCGGTTATAGGCGCTGCTAAAGGCTGATTCGCGCTGATGCGAGCGAGGAGAGCGCGAGGATGCGGTCCGAGCATGGGGTGGACGAGGCGCAGTGGAGAGAGCGGGAGCAGTTCCTCTTCGTCTGCGAACGTGCCAAGGAGCTGGCGGTTGGCCGCGTGACGAAGGCGGTATATGAGGCCATCAGCGGGGGGCCGCCGGTGATCGTGTACGGCGATGGCCAGCAGTCCCGGGATTTCACCTATGTTGACGACATCGCCCGCGGCACCCTCGGCGCCCTCTCCTTTCTGCAATGGGAAACCCGAATTCCGAAATTCGAGATCGTCACCGTGGGCCTGGACCAGCCCGTGGTGCTCCTGGACGCCATCCGGCTGATGGAGGAATGGATGGGCAAGGAGGCGCGCGTCCACTGTGGGTCCTGCCACGCGGGGGACCGGTTGGTCATGCGGACGGAGAGCAGGAAACCGGGTGCTTACTGAACTGACCACCGCGGGCCGTGTTTCGGGAAGGTGTGGCAATATTGGTTAACTAGTACCGGTAAAGTTGTGAATAGGCTACGGGGATTGCGAGGTGGTAACCTTCCATAGCGGGCCTTCAGAAAGGGGAAGCTGTGGCCCCGTACGATACCTTCGGGGGTCCTCGTCTGCCAGATAGCATAGAGCCGGGCCGCATGCGAGTCGCTCGCATGTCGGAACGGCGGAGGGTGCCTATTGGGAACTGACATGGTACAGGAAGTCATAGAGGAGACTGCGACCGACCAGGAGGCCGAGACGGCCTCTGACACCGCTCCTCCTGGGCAAGCTGAGCCGAAACCGATCTATCATCTGCGTATCGAGCCATCGCGGGGATGGGTGTCGCTCAAGCTGCGGGAGCTGTGGGAGTACCGCGAGCTGCTGTACTTCCTCACTTGGCGCGATGTGAAGGTGCGCTACAAGCAGACGGTGCTGGGCGCGGCTTGGGCGATCATTCAGCCGTTGTTTACCATGGTCGTCTTCAGCCTGTTTTTCGGGAAACTGGCGAAAATCCCCTCGGACGGCATCCCGTACCCTATCTTCAGCTACGCGGCACTTGTCCCCTGGACGTTCTTCGCCAACGGGATGAGTCAGTCGTCGAACAGCCTGGTGGGGGCGGCCAACCTGATCAAGAAGATCTACTTCCCGCGCCTGGTCATTCCTATCTCGGCGGTCGTCTCCGGGGTGGTGGACTTCGCGCTGGCGTTTATCGTGTTACTGGGGATGATGCTCGCCTATGGCATTGTCCCGACGATCAACGTAGTCTTTCTGCCATTGCTGCTGTTGCTGGCGTTCGTCACAGCGCTAGGTGTGGGCATGTGGCTCTCGGCAATGAACGTGCAGTTCCGCGATGTGCGCTACGTCGTCCCATTCCTGACACAGTTCTGGATGTTCGCCACACCGATTGCCTATCCCAGCAGCCTGATCCAGAACGACGTGCTGCGCACACTGTACGGCATCAACCCCATGACCGGTGTGATCGAGGGCTTCCGCTGGGCGCTGCTGAACACGAACACTGCGCCGGGGCCGATGATCATCGTTTCGTCGCTGGTGGCGGTGGCGCTGCTGGTCAGCGGTGCGTTCTACTTCCGGCGCATGGAGAAGACGTTCGCGGATGTGGTTTGAATTGCGGATTTCGGATTGCGAATTTCGAATTTAAAAATCCGCAATCCGCAATTCGCAGTTCGAAATTCGAAATCAGGCGGGGGGGATGGATAAGAACGAGTTAGAAGCCCGAACGAAGGAGTTCGCGTTGCGCGTGGTTCGGTTCGTCGGGGCATTGCCGAAGAACAGGGTGGCCGATGTGTTGGGACATCAGTTGTTGAGATCGGGCACGTCTATTGGTGCAAACTATCGCGAGGCCAATCGAGCCGAACCACGCGATGACTTCATCCACAAGATTGGCGTTGTGGAGAAGGAAGCCAATGAGACACAGTATTGGCTGGAACTGCTTCAGGAAGCCGATCTTGGTGGCGCTGAAGAATGCCGTTGGCTGCTGCGAGAAGCCGAGGAACCGCTGGCCATCTTCACTGGCTCCGGCAAGACCGCCAAATGACACCGCAGCCAGGGCCGTTGATACTCAATCCGCAATTTGCAATTCGAAATCCGAAGTCACCATGAGCGACATTGCCATTCGCGTCGAAGGTCTGGGCAAGATGTATCGCATCGGCGGGAAGCAGGAGCGCTACCGCACCCTGCGCGATACGCTCAGCGATGCCTTCGCTGCACCCTTCCGCCGGGTGAGCAGCCTGCTGCGTGGGCAGGCGTACGGTGCGGCAAACCTGAACGAGACCATTTGGGCGCTGAAGGATGTCTCCTTTGAGGTCAAGCACGGCGAAGTGGTGGGCATCATCGGGCGCAACGGGGCGGGCAAGAGCACGCTGCTCAAGATTCTCTCCCGCATCACCGAGCCGACCGAGGGCTACGCTGAAATCCGCGGACGGGTAGGCTCACTCCTGGAAGTGGGTACCGGCTTCCACCCCGAACTGACCGGGCGGGAGAACATCTACCTGAACGGCGCTATCCTGGGCATGAAAAAGGCCGAAATCGAGCGCAAATTCGACGAGATCGTGGATTTCGCCGAAATCGAAAAGTTCATAGACACGCCGGTGAAGCACTACTCCAGCGGCATGTACGTGCGCCTGGCCTTTGCCGTGGCCGCCCACCTGGAGCCGGAAATCCTGCTGGTGGACGAAGTGCTGGCGGTGGGGGATGCGGCGTTTCAGAAGAAGTGTTTGGGCAAGATGGGCGATGTGGCAAGAGAAGGGCGGACGGTGTTGTTCGTGAGCCATAATATGGCGGCAGTGCTAAATCTGTGTTCACGAGCAGTCCTTCTGGATGCTGGCCAGGTTATTCACAGCGGAAGTGTGATCGAAGTAGTAGATCAGTACTTAATGGCTGATTGGCAAGATAACGTGTTCTCACCAAGAGAGCGCCAGGGTGACCAGCGTGCAATGATTGAAAATTTCGAAGTGCGGCCGAATCCGCCACGGACTGGTATGCCAGTGGAATTCGCTTTTCACATCTCCCGTTCACCTTCTGCCAGGGGTGATCTCTTTGCTGAAGTGGCTATTGCTATTTTAACACATCAAGGAGTCCCGCTATTCCAGTTATACTCTCGCCACATGGGACAGGAGTTCGCAATCCGAAACGGGAATACACAGATTGTAGCTAGGCTGGATAGTCTCCCTCTGGCGCCTGGGCGTTATCGGGTGAATCTCTGGTTGGGAGCAGGCCATGTACCTATCGATTGGCTCCGTGATTGCTTTGTTCTGGCGGTAGAATCTGGCCACTTCACAGAGAGTGAGTTCGTGGAGTCCACAGGTTATCCAGTGCTTGTCCCTTCATTGTGGCAAAGGCTCTGAACTGGTTATTTGGTGGATGTGAGTTCAGTCCAGCTCAATGCTTATGTTTGGCAA
>JACIZP010000013.1 GCA_014359355.1 Calditrichota bacterium
ATGGACATGGACGGAGTCATGGAGGGAGAGCAGCACAACACGTACGACATCGAGTTCTACGGGCCAAACACAATGACCGGCTCCCTCTATCTGGGCGCCCTCAAGGCAGCAGCTGAGATGGCCGAGGCCATGGGCGAACGCCAGGCCGCGACCTTGTATCGCAGGCTCTTCGAACAAGGCAGGGACAAATACGACCGGCTGCTGTGGAACGGACATTACTACCGCCAACAGGTCGAGGTCGCTGAAGGGTTGGAAATCCCAGAGCACCTGCGTATGCCTTCGCCCGGAAGTGCAGCCGCCGCTCGAGAACCCAAGTACCAGTACGGCGAAGGATGCTTGTCCGACCAGCTGCTCGGCCAGTACTTAGCGCACGTGGTGGGGCTCGGCTACGTGCTCCCCCCGGAACACGTGAGGTCCGCCATCAAGTCGGTGTTCGACCACAATTGGCGACGGCCTCTGGGTGACTTTTGCAACGTGCAGCGCGTATACGCCTTGAACGACGAGGCAGGGTTGCTGCTCTGCTCCTGGCCATTTGGCAATCGGCCTCTGCTGCCTTTCGTGTACAGCGACGAGGTCTGGACGGGCATCGAGTATCAAGTGGCTACCACGCTCATCTACAACGGCTGGATTGACGAGGGGCTTTCCATCGTGAAGGGGGCGCGCGACCGCTACGATGGGCTCCGGCGAAATCCTTGGGACGAAATCGAGTGCGGCCACCACTATGCGCGCGCGCTGGCCAGTTGGGCCCTCCTGCTGGCACTCTCCGGGTTTTCTTGTGACGCGGTGACGGGACAGATGAGCTTTGCCCCGGCCATCAACAGCGAAGACTTTGCCTGCTTCTGGTCAACCGGGACGGCCTGGGGAGCGTTTGCACAAACGCGAGGACTTGCCCGCATGAGCGTACTGCACGGCAGCCTCACCCTCAGCCAGCTCTCCTTGTCGCCCGCGGAGCTTTTTCCGTACAAGGCACGCGCTTACGTAAACGGAGTGCCGACCAAGACTCGCGCGGTGCGAAAGGAGGGGCGACTCGAGCTCTCCCTCCCCCGTGTTCAGCTCGTAGCCGGGCAGACTCTGGAGGTCAGGTAGCGCAGCCTAGGCAACGTCGGATAGAAACGGGCACTGCCTTTAGCCGATTTTTGAAGGAGTGCAACAAACTGACCGGAGAGGAGCCTGCGATGGAGATGCCAAGGGAAGTCCGGCAGATCTTGGAGGAGCAGAAATTCGGCGTGTTGTGCACACAGAACCAGGGGACGCCTTACGCAAGTCTGGTGGCGTTTGCCAGCACCCACGACTTGCGTTCGCTGCTCATCGCCACCTCGCGGGCTACGCGCAAATTCGCCAACCTTGTTGCCTGTCCGCGTGCTGCTCTTCTCGTCGACAACCGCACCAATACCGCCGAGGACCTGGACCAAGCCATCGCACTTACCATCACAGGAACCACAAGGGAGGTGCACGATCGCGAGAAGGCGACTCTTGCGGAAGTCTACGCCGCGCGGCATCCGGGCCTGGCAGCCTTCGTTCGCCAGGCCAGCACGGCCCTCATCTGCCTTGAGGTCGAGCGGTACATTGTCGCCAATGGTCTGAGCCGCGGGTACGCGCTGTCGGTAAGGTAGCGGCTGCCCAACACAGCAATGCCATTGCGGGCAGCGCTCGTGACCCTGCAGTGCACGGGAGGACCACAAAGGCAGGAGTCTTCTGGCCGTTGTTGGGCCTTGCGAGTTTCCTTGACTTTTTCTAACTTTAAACAAAACTGCCGCGGTTGCATGGTGAGAGGGGCGATGCGGCCATTGTCCACGGACGGAGGAAGAAGTGAAGAAGGTCCTGGTCCCGATTGCCAACGGCATCGAGGAGCTCGAGGCGGTGACCATCATCGACGTCCTGAGGCGCGCAGGGGCAGAGGTGACCGTAGCCGGGGTTGAGACCCTGCAGGTGGTGGCGTCCCGGGGCACGAAGCTCGTCGCGGACGTCCCGATTGACGAATGCGCAACGCGGACTTTTGACCTCATCGCGCTGCCTGGCGGCATGCCAGGGGCCGAGCACCTTCGCGACTGTGCATTGTTGGCGCGCCTCCTCAAAGAGCAGGCTTCATCCGGGAGGCTTTATGCCGCCATTTGCGCCTCGCCGGTGCTGGTGCTCCACCATCACGGCCTGCTTGCCGGCCGGCGGGCAACTGCGCACCCCTCCCTTGCGCCTCGCCTCCCCAATCAGGAGGCCGTTGAGGAGCGCGTCGTGGTGGACGGCAACTGCGTGACCAGCAGAGGACCGGGCACGGCGCTCGAGTTTGCCCTCACCTTGGTGGAGCTTCTTTTCGGAAAGGAACAAGCAGAGCAGGTTGCCGGGCCCATGTTGGCTTTGTGGCCAAGCTGCACCACATAGCGCGCTTAGGAGAAGGTCCATGGCGGTCTTTCTCGTCCAACACGGCAAGAGCCTCCCTGAGGAAGTTGACCCACAACGCCATCTCTCCCCGGAGGGGGTGCGCGAGGTAGAGCGCATGGCCGCCTGGGCGCAGCGGCACGGGCTGCACGTGGGTCGCATCGTGCACAGCGGCAAGGAACGCGCCCGCCAGACGGCTGAGCTCTTTGCCAGCGTGCTCAACCTGGCCGACGGCATAGAACAGCGCAGCGGCTTAGGGCCCTTAGACGACCCGCGGCCTGTAGCAGCGTGGCTCGAACAGGAAGAGGGAATTATGCTCGTGGGGCACCTGCCCTTCCTTTCGCGCCTCGCAGCGCTCCTGGTGGCAGGCACTCCAGAACCTCCGGTGGTGAGTTTCACCTATGGCGGGATTGTCTGCTTGGAGAGACGGAGCGAAGGCTCTGGATGGCTCCTCGGTTGGGCGGTTACACCTCTGCTGGTGGAGTGAGGCAATGCCTCAGGAAAGGTTGAAGGGCAAGGTCGCAAAAGAAGGCGACGCCCCGGCGCCGGGAGCAACAAACTCCATGGACACAGGGCGGCCGAGCTGGGACGAGTACTTTTTGGACGTCGCCGCGGTGGTAGCCACGCGCTCGTCCTGCCTGCGCACCAAGGTCGGTGCGGTCATCGTCCGCGACCGGGACATCGTCTCCACCGGCTACAACGGCGCGCCTAAGTACCAGCCAAATTGCTTGGAGCTTGGGTCTTGCTACCGCGACACCCATGGCATCCCCTCCGGCACCAAGCTGGAGCTCTGCCGCGCGGTGGGCTCGCACGCCGAATCGAACGCTATCGCCCTGGCGGCCCGCAACGGCCACTCCACCAGAGGCACCACCATGTTCATCGTCGGCCATCGTCACATCTGCAACCAGTGCAAGGCACAGATTGCCAACGCAGGCGTTATCCGCGTGCTCCTGCGCACGCCGGAAGGGGAAGTGCTGGAGTTCTTCCCAGCCAGGGACTGGACGCAACACCCCATCGACCAGGGCGAGCAAGGAGGCACCAGCAAGCCGTAGCGGGCGTTTACGGACCCTCGCTGCTCGGGCGCACCACAGCCGGGAAGCTCACGCCTTCTTGCCAGGACGCAGACTGCCGACAATCAGCACCAAGCCGGCAGCGATCAGGAGGAGCGGCCACCATTCCCCTAAGCCGGTGATCTGCCAGGCGCCAATGGCCATGAGCGCCACCGCGGCAACGAGCCGGCCTGCCGAGCGCTGGCGGTACTGGGGCAGCACGTGGCGGGCAATCACCTCCAAAAGGAGGATGACGCCCAGGCCGAAGAGGAAATACCAGACCCACCCCACACCGGGAGCGAGCACTCCCCGTCTGTCCAAAAGAAAGACGATCCCCAGCCAGACGATAGCCAGGCCACTGACAACACCGGACAGCGCGGCGTGCTGCTGGCCACCACGATGGGCTTCCTGCTCAGCCATAGCGTCACCTCCTCAGAAGAGAGTTCTATCGGATCGACTACTCGCCGATGACCTTTATGACCACCCGTTTGCGGCGCTGTCCGTCGAATTCTGCATAGTAGACCTGCTGCCAGGGTCCCAGGTCCAGGCGTCCATCGGTGATCGGCAGCACCACTTGATGGTGCATGAGCAGGCTCTTGAGGTGGGCGTCACCGTTGTGTTCGCCGGTGCGATGGTGGTGGTAGTCCGGCCCCTCAGGGGCCAGCCGCTGCAGCCATTCCTCGATATCCTGAATGAGCCCGGTCTCGGCGTCGTTGACGTAGACGGCGGCGGTGATGTGCATGGCCGAGACGAGCACCATCCCTTCCTGGACGCCGCTCTTCTGCACCGCCTGTTCCACCTTGTCGGTGATGTTGATATACTCGCGGTGCTTCTTGGTATTGAACCAGAGGTACTCGGTGTAGTGCTTCATGTGCGAATTCTCGACATATCATTCCTAACCGCTGACCAAAGTCGGAACTTCTCCACCACCCCAAAGCAAACACTTGGGCCCTCTGCCCATAAGCTTCGCCCCTTGTGAAAAGCGATTCATGTTTTCAGCCCATGTTTGGACACCGTATCAATGACGTCCTCTAACCAGTTGATGACTTGGGCGACCTCTTCGTCCGTGAGTCTACGAGTGATGCTGCACTTCAAACTCCCGCCAGTTGCCACGAACAAGTTCGTAGCAAGCAATCGATTCCGCAGCCTGTCCAGCTCAGCCTCAGGAATAGCCGTCCTCGCTGCAATGCCCATTCTCTCTCCGCGACGGGGGACATAGTAGATTGACTGCCCTGTCACGGAGCCAAGATTGTAGCAGAACAGCACAGGGATCCGCAAGCCATCCTGTTCCACCCCCAGCGAGAATCCTGTGCTGCCCCAGTGGATGGGCAACTTTCTCCGCGCGGCGAAGTCGAGGATACTCTTGAACACAGGTCTTCCAAACTCGTCAGCATCCGCAAGAAACTCGTCGGGGGTGAGCGTCTTGGCAGGTAACCCCTGGGGACGCTGCGCCCCCGCGGACTCTTCTCCGACGACAATATCTTGGCCCAGCAGTTCGCCAGCCCCCTCTGACTCGAAATACGAGAACTCTACGCATGTGACTTTGATGCCCTTCTTCCTGAGAAACGAGGAAGTCTGTCTTATTGGGCCGCTTATTTCTTGGCCGACGATCACAATACGTTGCTCTTTGTTGAACGCCACCGCCTCGTCTGGGGGCAGATCAAAATACTCCCTGTGATAGTCCGCAAGTGCCAGTGACTCGTCACCAATGTACTGCTGGAATAGCTCGTCCAGTTGCTGAGCATCGAGTTGCTCCACGTAAGAAGCGTATTCGAGGGCCTGGGCCAGCGTCTCCCGTGGTGTACGGCCTCTCTTGAGTTCCACAACAACCACAGCTCCTGAACGATCCAAACCAAGTAAGTCGATGCTGCTGCCCAGGTTCGTGGTAACCTGCCTACCTATGACCAGCAGTTTGCTGTCCTCGAGAATTGCATCAGGGCTCTTTTCCAACCATTCCTCGAGCATCTGTTCTGAGTGTTCGGTCGCAAACTGCTTCTTGGTGAACTCCTTGAATTCGCCGTCTGGACTTACAGCGAAAAGGCGCACGGTCACCTCCTTCTCATGCCGCCTGTGTTCTCTCTACTCCCCCTCCCCACTCATCATCAGCGACTCCCGTTCGAAGAGCGCCTGGTTGAAGGCATCCACAGAGTCAGACATGCGCAAGGCCCGTTCCTGGAGCTCCGCCTCAGAGAGCGCCGTCACATCCAGGTCAGAGATCTCGTCGTCCAGCTCGCTCACCTCTCCGAGCAGCGCCAGCTCACAGCCGTAGATGGACTCTAACAACTCCGCTGGCAGCGCTGTGCTCTCGAAAAAGCTCGATTCAAGGTAGCTGGGCGTGTGCAAGCCTTCGCAAATGGTGCTCAGCTTGCGTTGCAGCCGGCTGAGTGGCTCGGAAAGCTCCGGCGCACCGAGGCTCTGCGCGTGTTCGGCGGCACCATTCAGCCTGCTCGCCAGACCTTCGAGGCGGGAGATGAGATGCGCCCGGAGGAGCTGGTCAGAACTCCTCCGCTCCGCTCTCGACGTGTAGCCCGCGTAGCCAGTGACCTTGGCCTGAATCTGCCGCGGCATGGGCTCTGCCGCCCCTCCTGGTGCTTCCATTGCCTTGTGCTTGCCTCCGCTTTGCCAACGGTTGCCACAACAAAAAGCCGTCACGTTCCAGACCGAACGCGACGGCCAGTGCCAGCCTTGCGCACTCCTTGCCTACCGGCCCGCGGTCAGGAACGACTGCACCGCTGTCACTTCCAGTAACAGCCTCTCCACCATCCGGCGGAAAGTTGTCTATATGAAAAACAAGCGCTGCGTATGCGCGCCATGACTGCAGGCCCAAACCAGCGGCACAGTTCCCGACTCAAGGCCGCAGCTAATTTAGAACTATTTTGCAAAAAGTCAAGATTTTTTTGCGGCCGCGGACCGGCAAAACCCGCGGTGCAGTCCATAAACCCACAGACTGCCATAGGCAGAGGGCGTGAGCTCGAGACGCCTTGTCTCCAGAAATTGCCAAAAGGTGGGCAAGTCATCGTTCACGGCAAGGAGGTCGACGAACTCGCCAGCACCGCGGGCACCGCGGGCGGCGCGACACAGTTGTTGGACGTCGTGTGGCACACGACACGCGAAGACCAGTTCTGGCTTTTGATTGCACCGGCTCCTGATGAGCCCTATGCAGCGAAGAGAGGTAAGATCGGCAGGTCTTAGGTCGAGCTCTTCACAAAGCTCATTGCGCATTGCGATAAACGGGTGCGGCACTCCGGCGAGCACATCCACCTCCGGGTCGATGTGTCCGCCGAAAACATCAAGCAGTCCGGGGAACTCCCCAACGGTGTGGCTACGCCGCATGAGCAGTAGCGCACCGTCCCCGGTGACCACCACCGCACTGACGCCAAGGACCATGGGAAGGTGCTCAGTTCCCCAACGCAGGACGATTTCCTGGCAAAAGGCATTGGCAAAGAGGGCATAGAGGTAGCTGGTCCTGCCAAGGGAGAGGCGGAGGCGGGAGCCCTCCCACGAGAAGTGTCGGAGAAAACAGAGGGGCCCATCGAAGAGAACCGCGCCAGGCCGCGCCTCACTGCGGAGTTGCTGCCAGTGACGGGTTGCGGCGGTGACCATTTCGACCGGATACTGCGCTCCCTGCGCGTCCCATTGCACCTCCAGCTCGTCCTGCGCCAAGGAACATAGAACCAGGACATCCGCCGGCTCCTGGCTCTGCACCGCGGCAGGACCTCCTTTAGGTGCGCTCACCTTCCGCCCCTGCAAAGTGGACGTTCAGGTCGATGCCGCGCGCCGGACAAAAGAAATGGCCCTGACCTCTCAGTGCGAGAGAGACGTGCTGCTTCCGGTTACACGAACACATTGTGCTGTTTGCCCAGATCGCGGGCCGCCGGCGTGACGATGACGCCGGGCTCCACCCGAATCTTCTGTCCCCGGAGGATGGCCTGGCGCACATCGTTCTCGGTAATAACCCTCCGGCCGTTCAGGTTAAAGTTGTAGCGCAGGCTGCTCTGCACAATGTAGACCATGTCGCCGGTCTTCAGCCCTGCGGCGTTTGCCTCGTCAAGGTCGATGTGCATCTGCAGCCGGAAGGTCTCGTCAACGCGAATGAGGACATTCCCAAAAATCACCGTGCGCAACTGCGCGGGGTCTACCCCCGGCTGGACCACAGGTGCCACAAACACCGCATCGCCGTGGCGCACCCCCAACTTGGAGGCGATCTCCGGGTTGACGTGAATGTGGCGTCGCGCCACCACGACATCCTGGTGGAGGGTCACCGAACCTTGCGGCCCGATGAGCACGGCCGCCTGGCCAGGAGGCAAGGGGCCCGCATCGCCCACCGGGCAGTCCAAGCCGAGGCGGTAGGCGTCCGTGCGCGAGACCTCCACCTGCGTGCGGCTGCGCAGCGGCCCTAAGATGCGCATCCGCTCGATGGCTCCCTTCGGCCCGCTAATGGTCACCGTCTGCTCGGAGACGAACTGACCGCACTGGTAGAGCTCTCGTTCCTTGGTCAGCTCAAAGCCCTTGCCGAACAGAATGTCCAGGTGCTCCCGGCATAAGTGGGCGTGGCGGTTGGAAACGCCGACGGGAATCAGTATCCTCTCCACGCTCTCCTCCGCACCGCCTCTCGCAAGTTAGCTGGGGACCGCATTCCCGGTCTTTCACCTCGTCTGGAGAAACTCGGCAACAATACGTTCCACCTCTTCGTCGGTCAAACCGCTACTGCCATAACGCCCTGCCGGCGTAACCGACGGCTGGCGGGCATGGGACTCCGCCTGGGGAGCCTCTTTGCGCGAAATGCCAGCTGCCGGCGTCAGGGCGGCCTGGTAGGCCGCACCCACATTCACCCTGCCGTGCGTGAGCAGTTCAGGGCGCCAATCGGTGCTGCGCTCGGAACGGCGCAACGGCTTTGTCTCGTAGGCAACTCGCTTGATATTCAACAAGTGCATGGGCGTCACGTTGTCGGTGGTGATGTTGCCCCCGTACGTGCCGCACCCCAACATCATCGACGGGTCGAGGTCGGTGGTGATCCCCACTGCCCCGTGCGTTCCTGGGGTATTCACCAAGATGCGGAAGGCAGGCTTCTTGAGGGCAAACTGCATGATCACCTCTTCGTTCCGGGAGTGGATGACCAGCGTGTGGCCGAGCCCGCCGAAATTCAGAATCTCGATGCAGCGCTCGCAGCCGGCCTCCCAGCCATCCGCCACGTAGAAGGCGATCACCGGCGAGAGCTTCTCGATGGAAAGGGGATATTGCGGCCCAACCCCATCCAGCGGGGCAACCAGCATGGTAGTGTCACGCGGCACCGCAATCCCTGCCTTTTGCGCAATGACATAGGCCGGCTGGCCAACGCAATCGGGGCTGACCGTGAGCTCACGCGTCACCAAGGTGGCGCCCACCCTGCGGCACTCTTCCGGGTTGAGGAAGTAAGCCTTGCGCGCCTGTAGCTCGGCGATGACCTGGTCCTTGATGGGCAGATCAGCGATGACCGCCTGCTCCGAAGCGCAGACGGTCCCATTATCAAAGGTCTTGGAGGCAACGATGTCGGCCACCGCCTTACGCACATCTGCGGTGCGCTCGATGAACGCCGGCACGTTGCCCGGCCCCACGCCATAGGCTGGCTTGCCCGCGCTGTAAGCCGCCTTGACCAAACCTGCGCCGCCGGTTGCCAAGATGATGGCCACATCGCGATGGTGCATGAGCTCGTTGGTACCCTGCAGGGTGGAAAGAGTCATGCAGCTGATGAGGCCTGGGGGCGCTCCTGCGCTTTCCGCAGCCTGGCTCATCACCGCTGCGGCGGCATTAGCACAGCGCACCGCGTTGGGGTGAGGCGAAAAAACGATGGCGTTCCTGGCCTTCACCGCAATGAGGGACTTGAAAAGCACCGTGGAGGTGGGATTGGTGACGGGAACAATGCCGGCGATCACCCCCATCGGCTCGGCGATCTCCAAGATGCGCTTGCCCGGCAGTTCGTTGATCACCCCCACCGTCTTCATGTTCTTGATGAGGTTGTAGACATCGCGCGTGGCGAGCTGGTTTTTGGCCACCTTGTCGGCAACCACGCCAAAGCCAGTCTCCTCTACGGCCAGCTGCGCCAGTTGCTCTGCAGCCCTAAAACCGGCATCCGCCATGGCCGCCACCACGCGGTCCACGTCCTTCTGCGAAAACTCCTTGAACTTGAGCTGCGCTTCGCGAGCGCGCACACACAGGTTGCGCGCCTGTTGCATGGATTCCAAATCGCGATCCACGACACCCTCGGCAAGCTATGCGTACAAGAAAAGGTGGGCAAACACCTTGGCATCAGCAAGGACGTTGCTGATGCGGCAATACTCATTGGGCTGGTGCGCGGTCTGGTCAATGGTCTCCCACACCACAGCCGGGAGCCCGGCACGCCGGAAATGGGCGGCCACCGTGCCGCCCCCAATGCCCATCGGCACTGCTTTCACTCCCCGCGTCTCGGCCAGCGCGCGGGTCAATGCTTGCACCACAGGCGCGTCCACCGGCGTGGGCGGCGCTGCATCCTCGCGCTGGGGGAAGAAAAGCTCCACCTTCACGCCAAACTTTGCTTCTACCTCGCGCACTGCCGAGTGCATCCAGGCAATGACGTCGTCCACCCTGTACGCGGGCAATACGCGGCAGTCGAAGTAGAACACATCCTCCCCCGGAATCGTATTGATGTTCGGCACATTGGCTTCTTTTTTGGTGGGCTCAAACGTGCTGGTGGGCGGCGCAAAAACCGGATCGCTCTGCGGAAACGCCTGGTAAAGCCCCTCTAGTTTGACAATCAAGTGTGCCGCAGCCTTGTGCGCATTGATGCCCAAGGCAGGACGTGAGCCATGACACTGCTTGCCGATGGTCTTGAAGCCAACCCAAAGGATGCTTTTCTCGGCGACTTCGACCATAGAACCATCGGCATTGCCGGAGTCGGGCACGATAATGAGGTCTTCGGAGCGGAACAGATCCCGATGATGAGCAAGCACGTACTGCAAGCCGTATTGGCTCCCCGTCTCCTCATCGGCTACCAACACCACGCCGACGTCGTGGGCTGGCCGTAGACCCTGCTCATGGAGCGCGCGCACTGCCAGCAACGAGGCGACCATCCCCTGCTGGTTGTCCTCAACGCCGCGGCCGTACAACAGGTCGCCATCCACGCGCACGCGATACGGATCGCTTTGCCAAAGACTGAGCTCACCGGGTGGCACGATGTCCAAATGCGAAAGCACCCACACAGTGCGACTGCTGTCGGCGCCCCTGAACCTGGCCACCAGGTTTGGTCGATAGCCACACGGCACGCGGGCATCCGGCGCGTTGATCTCCTGGAGCTCGTCCACGGGGAGGGTGCTAAGCAACTTTTTCACATATTCGGCCTTGGCAACTTCACCCTCGCCACCGTTTTCTGGCGACAGGGCGGGTATCGCCGTCAGTTCGCTCTCCAACCTGATGACCTCGTCTCGATACCCGTCAATGCGCGCCACGACCTGCGCAAAAGCATCAGCCTTCATCAGCGCCTCCGCGAGTGAGCTCTCAGACCTACGACGGGCGTCAATATAAGAAATTTGCCGCTCAAATGCAAGGTGATTGCCTGACCCTTCGCTCAGGGTGCCACCTTAACCGACTGCTGGATCAGCGCAGCCGCGGCTGGCCCCTCGTTCATCAGCAGGTCCAGCACAGAAAGACCCGGGACGAACGCCCCAAAGAGTTGGTGGTAGATGGGCTCCACCACATCAACCGGGCGCACAGCCAGGCCCGCGTCGCCAATGCACTCGCTGTCCAAGAGGGGATGCTCGGCCCGGAGCACCAGGTAGGTATCGCAGCCCGAGGCCCGCAATAAATCGACCACCTTTTCAGTTCGTGCCGGGCGTGTCTTGAAACAGGAGGTCAAGCCTTTGGGCGCCTTGAGGCCCAGCTCCTGGGTGAAGAGCTCAATCAGAGTCTGGTTGAGGTCCAGAAGGCTTCCCCAGGAATGCGAGTAGACCTCCTCAAGCGCGCTCTCGTAACGGCCCCAGTAGGGAGCAGGCGCATAGTTGACCATGAGCGAGCGCCAGTGCCGCTTGCGCCACTCATGATACGGGTCGATGCGCACGGCGGCGATGCTTTGGCCCTGGCGGCCCTTGGTCAGCACCGGCACGGTGAGCCACTGAGCCCCGATCGCCGTTTTGATGCGCGCGCGATTCAGATTGCCGCGAGTTGAGTATTGCAGGTCATCGGCCAAGAGGACCACATCGGCGGCGGCCAGCATGGCAAAGAGGGGGATGCCGGGAAGGTACCCCGGCTGAAGGACAGCAAGCGTCATACAGCTTTCGTGCGTCGGATTCTCATCAACACTGGGTCGGCAAGAGCTCCCTGTAGAGCTGCAGCAGCCGTGCCTCCTCATTCTCCCAGCGATAGAGGGCATGCACTGTCTTACGCCCAGCAAGGCCCATCCGCCTGGCCACACGCGGGTGGTCGAGCAGGTAGGTAATAGCCTCGGCATGAGCGCGCGCGTCGTCAGGCCTCACCAGCAGGCCACAGCCTGCCTTGCCTATCACATGGCGTAGCGACGGGAGGTCGCTGGCCACGATGGGCAAGCCACAGGCCATGTACTCGAAGACCTTGTTGGGGAAAAACATCCGCAGCGTCTGTTCGTTCTCTTGCCAAGGCACCAGCGCAATGCGCGCCTTGAGCAGCTCGCGTGGGATCTCTTCGTGCGGGCGGTACTCGAGGAACTCCATGACATCAGCCACGCCCTGTTCCTGGGCGTAGCGCAGAACCTCCGTCTTCACCTTCTCCTCGTTGAAAGAGCCGATGGCCACCAAGCGCACGCCCCTCCGCAAGACCCTGAGCTCGCGCATGATGTCCACCAGCATCCTGGCGCCCTTGACCACGGTCAGACCACCTACGTAGATGAGGCGGTTCTCCTTCGCGGGCGCCGCCCGGAACGCCTCGTCAAAAGGCTCTAGCCGCGGGAAGTTGCGCACCAGCAGGGTCCGACAACCGTGGCTGCGAAACCTGTCCTCCTGGTCGGGCACCACGCAGACCACCGCGTCCAGACGCCGCGCCAAAAGCGGCTCGAACACAGCCACCGCCTTGGCAAGGTAGGGCTTGAAAAAGGCCGGATACCAGACGCGCTCAAAAGCCGTCTCGGGGAAATTCTCGTGACAGTCGTAGATGACCGGCCGCCGGTAGAGCCATTTGATGAGCACGCCTCCGGGGAGCAGCTCCGGGTCGTGGAAATGGTACAGATCCGCCCGCTGGCGAATGGCCAAGCGGACAAACGTGGCGGTGTGGGCTATGCGTTGCAGGCGATTCTTGGCTCGTGGAACCCCCTTGATCAGCACCCCCCTCTCCATCCGCTGGTGGAAATCCGCGTGGGCGATGAGCACCACCCGATAACCCGCGTGCGCTATGCCGCATGCCTCGCGGTGGAAGACACGCACGTCAAACGGGCGGTGCACCGTGGTGAAATGGCACACAGTTGGCATGAGGCAGGCGGGCTCACTCACACGCAGAACCCACCTCGAGACGATCGCCCCCGCGTGCAGGAACGATGACCCGCAGAGCCTTCGGGTCGATGGACACGCGCAAATGGGTGCCCCCCTCCACCGGCTCGCCGTCCACATGGAAATACCCCGGCCGCTCCCGCACTATCTCCACCTCTGTCGAGCGATAGTTCTCATAGTGACGCACCCTGTCGATCTTGCCGGTGAAGAGCTTGGGGAGATGAAACAGCGCCTGGCCAAGGTTGACCTTGTGGATGATGCAAATGTCAAACAGCCCGTCGTCAGGCTGGGCGTGGGGAGCGATGATGGCGCCATTGCCCCACTGCTGCGTGTTGGCAACGGTGACCAAGAGTGCCGGTACGGTGATCTGGCGGTCGGCAAAGCGCAGAATAAAAGTCTCCGGTTCATAGCTAAAGAACTCGCGCACGCCGAGGTAAAAGTAGGGGAGCGGGCCGCGGAGGCTCTGGTCGTCGAACAGCTTGCCCACCACCGCGTCGAAGCCCAGTCCGGCCACCACAAAAAAGTAGCGGTCCCTGATGCGCCCCGCATCGATGGTGCGCACCGTCCCGCCTTCCAGGAGCAGCTGGCACGAACGCCTGATGCTGATGGGTATGCCCAGTCCTCGCGCCAAGCCGTTCCCTGAGCCTATGGGCACGATGCCCAAGGGAAGTCGGCTGTGCAGCAGCCCGCGTGCGGCAGCGTTTACCGTGCCATCCCCGCCAATAGCCACGACCGCATCGAATCCCTCGCGCTCGGCGGCCGAGGCCAACTCCACAGCGTGGTCCTTGTATTCGACGTTGTAGACCTCATAGCGAAAGGGAGCCCGCCGCAGGCACTCGTCCACAATGCGCAACACCAGGTGCGTGTGCCGCAGCAACCCAGCCTTTGGGTTGAAGATGAGTTTGACCCTTTTCAGATTCATGATCGGTCGTCTCCTTTCGGAGGCTTGAAGCTTTTTCGGAACCGGCCGGCCCCTGTTCTCCTCACCCTTCAACAGGCCGCTGAAGGGCCTGTGCCCTTTTGCCCGGCTTTGCGCAGCACGTACAGCCACTGGCTGCACGACGCGTGCACCTTCACCAGCACGAAACCCGCGGCAGTTGCGGCGCGACTAAATGACTCGTGAGTGTGCGCGTACAGTCGATGCCCCAAGGCCCGGCGCATGAGCATGAGCAGGTTTGCCGGCGAGGTCGACACCAATGCCGCACCTCCCGGGCGCAAGGACTTGGCTATCTCGCTCAGTAGACCCGACGCCTCGGACAGATACTCAGCCAGCCCTACACAGGTCACCAGCACGAAGCACCCGGGTCGGAACGGCAGCGCCAGCGCGTCGCCGCGCACGAATCGCACCTCGGGCAGTCGCCTCTTGGCCCAGCCCAACATCGCCGGCGAGCTATCCAGTCCGTACCATCGGTAATCGCCGATGAGCGAGGCGATGCTGTCGCCGGTGCCTGTGGCAATGTCCAGGGCGCGGCCTTCCATTTTGGGCACTTCCGCAAGGGCTCGCCTGAGGAGGGCCCGTTCCCGACTTGCTATGATCCCAAATGGCGGCAAACGTCGGAAACGACGATAGAGATGGGCCTTCAGGTCCCAGAGGGCGCCTCGGCAGCCGCCTGCGGCAAGTCTACTCTCGCGCATCCACGAACAGGTCCACGAAGGCGAAGCGCTCGACGTCTACCAAGCCGCGATCGGTGAGTTTCAGCTTAGGCACCACGGGCAGCGCTAAGAAGCTCATGGTCATAAAAGGGTCGGCCATCTTGGCACCCAGCGCTCGCGCCGCCTCGTTCACCCGTTTGGTGGCTGCGCTCACCTCTTCCAGCGGTCGGTCAGACATTAACCCGCCGATGGGCAGTTGCAGTGCCTCTTTCACTTCGCCGTCGGCAACGACGACCAGCCCGCCTCCCATCTTGTTCACGTGAATCACAGCACGGGCGATGTCGCGGTCGTCAACGCCGAACACGATGACGTTGTGCGCATCGTGGGCGATGGAGGAGGCCAACGCCCCCTTGCGTAGGCCAAAGCCTCGCACCAAGCCCTTGCCGATGTTGCCGGAGGCGCGGTGGCGCTCCACCACGTAGCAACGCAGTAGGTCCCGTTCCGGTTCCGACACCACCTCGCCGTCCCGGATGGGCGCCTCTTCCACCAGCGACTCGGTGACGATCTGGTCCGGCACTACCCCCATCACTCGGCACTTGTTGCCCCGCGCCGGGATAACGAACTCCCCTCCTTCCAGCCATTTGATGTTCATGGAGCTGCGCACTTGCGCCGGGGGCCGCACAGGCATCTCGTAAATGGCTTTGCCGTCTTCGGCCACGAGCCGCCCGTTCTTGAACACCTTCTTGATGGCAAAATGCTCAAAGTCGTCAAACACCACAAGATCGGCGGTGCGCCCCGGCGCGATCGCCCCCAGACGGCGCAGACCAAAGTATTCGGCCGTGTTAATGGTGGCCAATCGGATAGCCGTGACCGGTGGCAGGCCCTCGGCAATGGCCGTCTTGATCATGTAGTTGATGTGCCCTTCTTCCAAGATGTCGTTGGGGTGGCGGTCGTCGGTGACGAACATGCAGCGACGCTCATTCTCCGGCGTCACCAAAGGGAGCAACGCGCGCAGGTTCCTGGTGCCGGTGCCTTCCCTGATCATGATGTGCATGCCCAGGCGCAACTTTTCGCGCGCCTCCTCCACGGTGGTACATTCGTGGTCGGACCGGATGCCCATGGCGATGTAGGTGTTCAGGTCGCGGCCGCTCAGGCCTGGGGCGTGGCCGTCCATCCGTTTATCCTCGACAATCTTCAGCTTGTCCAGCACATCTTCCTCGCCGGCCAGCACGCCACCGAAGTTCATCATCTCGCCCAAACCGAGCACCCATTTCTCGCGGAGGAAGGGGAAGATGTCGAAGGCGCGGAGCACAGAACCCGTAGACTCCAGGTTTGTGGAGGGGATGCACGAGGGAAGCATGAAGAAGACGTTCAGCGGATTGTACTTGCTGGCGTCCATCATGTAGCGGATCCCCTCGTAGCCCAGCACGTTGGCGATCTCGTGCGGGTCGGCCACCACCGAGGTGGTACCCAGCGGCACCACTGCCCTGGCGAACTGCGGCACTTCCACCATGGAGCTCTCGATGTGGATGTGGCCATCAATGAACCCGGGTGCCAGGTAAAGCCCCCGCAGGTCGATCGTTTCGCGCGCCTCGTACGCCTGTCCCACTGCAAGGATGGTGTCGCCCAAGATGGCAACGTCGGCCTCATAGATTTCGCCAGAGAGCACGTTGACCACCTTGCCGTTGCGCAACAGCAGGTCTACCGGCACCTCGCCTCGGTGGGCGCTCAGAATCCGCTCCAATGGTACCATGCCAGCCTCCCTTCCCGCTTTACCGCATCTTCCGAAGAAGGCGGCTGCTTTCCTCTTCAGCTCTTTTCACGACTTCTTCCTCGTCCACCACCAGCACGCGGCCCTCGTCCACTACGATTTTGCCTTCGATGATGACCGTGCGCACGTCCGATGAGCGGCACGCAAAAACAATCTGGCCGTAGATATCGTGGCCAGGGCTGTTGTGGGGTCGGTGCACGTCGACCAAAATCAGGTCGGCCTTCTTGCCCACCTCGATGCTTCCGATCTGGTCGGCCAGACCCAGGGCGCGCGCCCCGCCCAGGGTTGCCATCTCCACCACCGCCTGCGCCGGTAGGGCCCCTGCGCCAAGCCGCGGCCCTTGGATGAGGGCAGCCAAGCGCATCTCTATGAAGGCATCGAGGTTGTTGTTGCACGCAGCGCCATCTGACCCAAGGGCTACATTGATCCCCATTCCGCGCATCTCCGGCACCTTGGCGACGCCGGAGCCCAACTTGAGGTTGGCGGTCGGGCAGTGCAAGACGTGTGTTCCAGTCTGGCGCAAGATAGCCATCTCCTCCTCATCAAGCCAAATGCAGTGCGCCAGGCACACGTGCGGGCCTGTGAGACCAAGCTCGTGCAGGTAGGCAACGTTGCCCTTGCCGGTCATGGCGCCCACCCGGGCGACTTCGTCACGATGTTCGGCTGCGTGGCTATGCACGCCCACCTTGTGCCGCCGCGCCTCCTCCGCCACCCGGCGGTGCAATTCGGCAGAGCTGGACAGCGCAAAGCGTGGCGCAAAAGCATAGCGCAGGCGTCCGTCTGCGGCGCAGTGCCAGCGGCGCAACAACGCCAGGCTTTCCTCGAGGGCGGCGGGTAGCTCCTCACAAAGCGACGGAGGGATCTCGTCGCGGCAGTCCATCATTGCCTTGCCGCTGGTGGCGCGCAGCCCCAAAGCCTCCAGCTCGCTAAACACGACCTCGGTGTGGTGCACGCTGCCCATGTCCAGTACGCACGTGGTCCCGCCACGCAGAAGCTCGGCTATGCCCAGCCGCACAGAAGCACGCATGGAGCGTTCATCGTGCAGCGCCTCCAGGGGCAAGATCCAAAAGCGAAGCCAGTCCAGGAGCGGCATACCGTCTGCCACATTGCGAAAGAGCGTCTGGCAGAGATGGACGTGCGCCTGCACCAATCCAGGGAGCAGGGCGCACCCCTCGGCGTCGATCTCCCGCCTGCCGCGCACTGCTACGGCCCCCACGGCGGCAATGGTGCTCCCCTCGATGGCCACATCCCCGGTGAACACCTCCCGCCGCTCGTTCATGGTCACCACCGTGGCGTTGCGCACAACGATGTCCACCTTGGCGGTCACCTTCAGCCCGCTCTCCTCAACTCGGCAGCGATCGCCTGGACGACCGCCGAGAGAAACTGGTTGAATCGCAGACGCACCTGTTCGGCCACAGCAGTAACCTCATCGTGCGACAAGGGCTGCGCAGCGAGCCCAGTAGCCAAATTGGTAATGCAGGAGATCCCCAACACCCTGATGCCTCGCTGTCGAGCAACAATAACCTCGGGCACGGTGGACATGCTGGCGGCGTCCACGCCGATGCGTCGCAACATCCTGACCTCGGCGGCCGTCTCGTAACTGGGCCCCTGAAGCCAGCAGAAGACCCCCTGCTGCACCCGGATGCCCAGCTGCAGGGCGACTTGCCGGGCTATTTCCAGGAATTGGCGGTCATACGGCTGCGACATGTCCGGAAAACGAGGGCCGAGCTGCTCCTCCGCTGGCCCCATCAATGGGTTCGCGAAGCCCAAGTTGATGTGGTCCACAATCAGCATCAGGTCACCGGGAGAAAAGGACGGATTGACACCCCCAGAGGCTGTGGTCACCACCAGGGCCTTGGCTCCCAATTCCGCCAGGAGCTGCACCGGGTAACCCACCTGTTGAATGGCATACCCCTCGTAGAAGTGGATACGCCCTTGCATCACCAGGACGCGGACATCGGCCACTTCGCCGTACACCCACCGGCCGGCATGTCCCGGCACCGTGGAGCGCGGATAGTGAGGTATGGCGCTGGTCGGGACGGAGATGCTCTTGCGCACGAGGTCGGCAAAGCTTCCCAATCCAGAGCCAAGGATGACCGCCACCTCGGGTGTGCCTATGCCGGCCTCGCGTAGCACAGCAATGGATTCGTGGAGTTTTTCGCGCAGCCCTCTACTCATGACTTCTCGCCGGCTAGAACAGAAGCCCGGCAATAGTGGCGGTCATCCACGAGGCCAACGCGCCGGCGACCATGGCGCGCAGCCCAACCTTCGCCAACTCGGGCCGTCTGTTCGGCGCCAAGGCGCCAATGCCCCCAATCTGGATGCCGATGGAGGAGAAATTGGCAAAGCCGCACAGCGCGTAGGTTGCAATCAAAGTCGCCTTGGGGGACAAATTGGCTGCAGCCACGTGCTTGCTCAGTTCCGCGTAAGCCACGAACTCGTTGGCAGCAACCTTGATCCCCAAGAGGTTGCCCACAGCAGCAGCCTCTTTCCACGGCACGCCCATCACGAAGGCCAAGGGGGAAAAGATGGCCCCAAACAGGGCACGCAGGCTGCCGGGAAAAATCCCTCGAAACTCCTTTGCCTGCGCGTTGTACACACCTCCGAGCAGCCGCCCGTCGACGAGCTTGTCCCCGAAGGCCAGCACCACATCTACCAGGCCGATGAGGGCGATGAAGGCGATGAGCATGGCGCCCACATTGGCGGCCAGCTTCAGCCCATCGGTCACGCCGCGCGCCGCAGCGTCCAACAGGTTGTCGCCCCGCGGAATTGGCGGCAAGCGCACGTCGCCAGCGGTGACGGAATGCTCCGTCTCCGGCAGGAAGATCTTTGCCATGACGAGCGCGGCCGGGGCGGACATCACGCTGGCCGTAATCAAGTAGCCGGGGTCGATGCCCATGCGGATGTAGCCGGCCATCACTCCGCCGGCAATGGTCGCGAAACCGCCCACCATCACGGCATGCAGTTCCGAGATGGTGAGGCGATCCAAGAATGGGCGGATGAGCAACGGCGCCTCGGTCTGCCCCACGAAAATGTTCGCTGAACAGGACAGCGTCTCTGCTCCTGAGGTGCCCATGGTCCATCGCATGAAGCGCGCCATCATCACCACCACGGCCTGCATCACGCCCAGGTAGTAGAGAATCGCCATCACCGCGGAAAAGAAGATGATGGTGGGGAGCACCGAAAAGGCGAACTGCACACCAAACTGATCAAAGAACTCGGCTTTGGCCAGATTGCCGAACAGAAAGGTGGCGCCGAGGTCGCTGAGCTTGAGGAATTTTGCCACCTGGTCGGCCAGCACCTGCATGACGGTCTGGCCGTAGATGCCGCGCCTGACAAGCACGCCCAGCCCAAGGGTCAGAACCGCGCCGCTGGCATAGCGCACGAGCTGGGGTCGTTTGCAGGCATGGAGCACGATGCCGGCCAACACAAGGACCACCACCAGGGGAACGGCCACGTGAAGTTTGTCTAACAAGTAACCTACTGCCACAACGGCCGCGCCCCCCGCAGCGATCAAAGCAGCTGGACCAGCAGCCTTGCCCCACTGACCAGGCGTGAGGGCAGTGTCCGTGAACACGTAGAGCAGCACGAGCACCAGGAACACATACATCCCCACCCAGCTCAGTGCATTCTGGCTGAGGATGATGATTGCAAAAAGCACCTGGAGGGCGATGCCCCACGTGACTACTCGCAGGCGAATGCGCCGCCGGTTCTTAGAAAAGAGCACGCCGATGCCAAGCAGTATCGCGAGTCCGAGCAGGCCGATCCAACGCATGATGGCTTCATCCCTCCTGCGGCGGTTCGAAGCAATGCCGGCAACGGGCCTCGTACACGTCCTCGGCGCCCACCAGCACGCGCTCCTTGGCCTGGGTAATGCGCTGCGTGCGATTCGCCGGGTTGCCACACTTGACGCAAATGGCCAACGTCTTGGTGATGTACTCGGCCACGGCCAGCAGCTGCGGAATAGGCTCGAAGGGTTTGCCCCGATAGTCCTGATCCAGGCCGGCGACAATCACGCGCTTGCCCTGCGCTGCCAGTGTTTCGCAGACTGCCACCAACTCCTCATCAAAGAACTGCGCCTCGTCGATACCCACCACCTGTGCCCGTGCCGATTTTTCTAAGATCTCGCTGGCGCTGGACACCGCAGTGGAGGGAATGCGCTGCTCATCGTGGGACACAATGTGGTCGCTCGAGTAACGGTCGTCGATGCGCGGCTTGAAAATGGCCACCTTCTGGCGGGCGATCTGCGCTCGCCTAATGCGGCGAATCAGCTCTTCGGTCTTGCCGCTGAACATGGGACCACAGATGACCTCAATCCAACCAACGTTGCGTGGGGCGATGGTGAGCATGTGGCTACTCCTGGTTAGCTAAGGCTTTCCTGCTGGCGAGCTCCTCTTCGATGCGCCGCACCAGCGCCTCAATGCCGCCCAAGTCCTTACCGCAGCCGTCAATCACCACGTCGGCAAACTGGCGGGACGGTTCCACATAGGCCTGGTGCATCGGGCGCACTGATTGGGCAAATTGCGCCCGTACCGACTCCTCCGTACGCCCGCGTTTGGCAACGTCACGAGCCAGGCGGCGCTGAAAGCGCACCTCCTCCGGAGCTTCCACAAAGACGCGGATGTCGCACAGAGCGCGCAGGCGGGCATCGTGCAAGACAAGAATTCCCTCTACCAGTATCACTTCGGCGGGCGAGAGCGGCACAGTCTCTCGCCGGCGCGTGTGGAGAGCAAAGTCATAGACCGGCCTCTGGACGGTGTTCCCGCGCATGAGTTCCTGCAAATGGCGGACGAGCAGTGCAAAGTCAATGGCTTCGGGGTGGTCGAAATTGCGCCGGGCACGTTCGGCAAGAGGTATGGCGCTCAAGTCGGCGTAGTACCAGTCCTGCGCCATGCGCACGCAGCGCTCCCTCCCCAGCCGCTCCATGAGGCGGTGCACCAAATACCCCTTGCCGGCCCCCGAGCCGCCAGCAATCCCCACCACCACCGGCCTATGCACCAGGCTCGTCATCGTTCATCCCTCGCGCAAGAAGTGGTTGTCAAAGGCCTCGGGGAAGAGGTCGCGAAGCTGAAAGTGCTTCCGTCGGCCGGAGCGCGTGGCTAAGACGACCTCCAGGCGCGGGGCATAGTCCCACAAGAGCTGTCGGCAGGCCCCACAGGGTGGGCAAAAGTCGTCGAGGTCCGTGACAATGGCGATGCTCACGAATTCGCGGCGGCCTTCTGAGATGGCTTTGCCTAAGGCCACCCGCTCCGCGCAGAGCGTGAGGCCGTAGCTGCTGGATTCCACGTTGCAGCCGGTGTAGATGGTGCCGTCAGCGGCCAGGAGGGCAGCGCCCACGGCAAAGCCGGAGTACGGGGTTACCGCCCGTTCCTTGGCTTCTCTTGCCCGGGCGATGAGTTCATCTACTACTGCTTTCTTCCTACGCACGACGGTGGCTCTTTGGTAGACGCCGCTCAATAGCAAGAATCCGAGACCGACCGATCCCGGATTCTTGCTCTCCACCCAGCGACACGCACGGCGATGCGCCGACTTGACGCGCCTCCTCAGAACGGTAGATCATCACCTTCGGGTGGTGGCGCTCCGATGTCGGTGACATCAGCCGGCGGCAGCTCTGGCGCTGCCTCGGCCTCCCTTCTGCCGAGAATCTGCATGTTGAGACCGACTATGTCGGTGGCAAACCGCTTCACCCCGTCCTTGTCCTCCCAGGAGCGGGTCTGCAAGCGCCCTTCCACGTACACCTGCATCCCCTTCTTCAAGTACTGACCCGCCACCTCAGCCAACTTGCGCCAGAGCACGACGCGATGCCACTCTGTCCGTTCCTGAGTGTTGCCCTCGTTGTCTTTCCAGACCT
>JACIZP010000014.1 GCA_014359355.1 Calditrichota bacterium
GAAATAGACCGAGCGGAGCAGAATAGCGCAACGCATGAAGGCGGTGTTGAGCACCGCCTTCTTCTTTGATAGGCATATCCACGTCCGGATCGAAATGGTGAGGTGACGAGCTCGTGCAGCCCCCAGCACGTCAAGCAAGGAGGGGCCGAGAAACAGCGCGCCCCAGGTGGACAGAGTCCTCGCTCGAGAGGCGCCACCTATCCGTACTTGCGGCTCTCCTGTGCACCCTCCTGATTGCCGGAGCGGTGAGGTGCTTCAACCCCTTTGCCCCCGCATTGCACCAAGGTCCCGAAGATGAGCTCATTGTCACCGAGCAACGCACGCCGGAAGAGGTGCTGCAGAACTTTCGCTATGCCTACACCTTCAAGGACTCGCTTCTTTATGCCAACGTCTTGGACAGCTCCTTCGTCTTCGTGTTCTTCGACCCCAACCAGGGCTCGTCTGGGCTGTTCATGTCCTGGGGCAGGGACGTCGACCTGAAGACCACCGGGCGGATGTTTCGCAGCTTCGACGTCATCGACCTCACCTGGAACTCTACCATCTATGCGTTTGAGGAGGAGAACACCGCCGAGCTTTCGAAGAGTTTCTCCATCAACTTCAGTGGGGCGTTCGCCGAGTTTCGGGTATCCGGCACAGCAATCTTCTCGTTCAAGCGTTGCACGCACGATAACAAGTGGCGCATCACCCGCTGGAAAGACGAGTCAGAGTACTAAGCGTTCCCGCAGGGTTCAAGTTAGGAGCGGACCAGAGGAAAGATCATGGCAAGGACGAGGTGCTGGCAGATTGTGGTGCTGACTTTGATAGTCGCGACCGGGGCAGGAGCACAGTGGGAGAGACAACGCGTGGTGACGGTGCTGCCCTCAGTGACCCCTGACACCATTCACGCCGGGCAAGATGCACGCGTGGCGATCGCGCTGATGATTGCCCCCGGCCACCATATCAACTCCCACGCGCCGCTCGACCCTGATTTGATTCCTACGGACATCTCGCTCGAAGTCCCCGCCGGGGTGAAGGTTGCCCCGCTGCGGTTCCCAGAGGGCCTCCGCAAAAAGTTCGCGTTCAGTCCAGACGAGCTCGCCGTGTATGAGGACACAGTGGTGGTGACCACCACGCTGCGGGTAGAGCGCGTGCCGACGCCCTCCGTCCTGCAGGTGCGGGGCACGCTGAGCTTTCAGCCCTGTACGGACCAGGCCTGCTTCCCGCCCGACCAGGTGCCGTTTTCTCTCTCATTCGCAGTCAAGGCAGGAAAGTCTGGAGCAGAGCCTGTAGCCGCGAGCGACACCACTGCAAGCAAGGCCGGCAAGCCCAAAGCCGTAGAGCTCACTGCCGATGAACTGCGCGCACAACGCCTCCTGGAGCGCGGGCTGCTCTACGCCGTGGCCGCGTTCTTCGTCCTCGGGCTGGCCTTGAACCTGACCCCCTGCGTCTATCCGGTCCTGCCCCTCACCGTCAGCTACTTCGCCAGCAGGGGAGAACAACGACGGGGAGCCGCGTTTGCGGCCGCACTGGCCTATGTGGTGGGCATCGCCGTCATCTTCTCCGCCCTCGGACTGATTTCGGGACTGGCGGGCAGGCAGTGGGGGTTTCTGTTCCAGAGCCCATGGTTTGTGGCAGTCATTGCTCTGATTGTCCTTGCCATGGCAGCGAGCATGTTTGGCGCTTTTGAGATCACCGTCCCGAGCTGGCTGCTGACGCGGGTGGGCGGGGCCCGCGAGGGCGTGGTGGGAAGCCTGGTCATGGGACTCACGGTTGGCCTGGTCATAGCTCCCTGCGCCGCCGGCATAATCATCGGCCTGGTGGGGCTGGTGGCCAAGCTGGGCATCGTGGGCAAGGGTGCGTTGTTGTTCTTCGTGATGGGGCTCGGATTGGGGCTCCCTTACCTGGTGCTTGCCACCTTTTCGCAGCTCCTCTCACGCCTGCCAAAAGCAGGCATGTGGATGGTCTGGATCAGAAAGCTTTTCGGCGTCCTGTTGATAGGTGTGGCTCTGTACTTTGTGTTGCCGCAGGCACAACGCGCCGCAGACATGCTTGGCTTCTTCCTTGGACTGCTGGCCATGTTCGGCGGGTTGCTCCTGGGCTTTCTGGATCATGGCCAGGGTTACACGCGCGCCTTCAAGCTGGGGCGGGCAGTCTTCGGACTGGTGCTGCTGCTGGGCGGCGCAATGCTCTTTCAGGGTGCCTTGCACGAGAACGCCGCAGGCATCGAATGGGTGCAGTATCAGGGCCAGGAGATTGAGCAGTTGGCGGCAGGCAAGCCGGTGCTGGTGGAGTTCTACGCCGACTGGTGTGCCCCGTGCAAGCAGATGGAGCGCACGACGTTCCGCGACCCGGAGGTTGTGGCGCGCAGCCGGCAGTTTCTCATGCTGCGCGTGGACTGCACTGCCCCAGATGCCATGGTGCGGGAGGTGATGCAACGGTTTAGGGTGAGCGGCATGCCGACGCTCGTATTCTTAGAGCCCGACGGGACGGAACGAACAGACCTGCGCGCGGTTGGAGCACTCAACGCCGCAGAATTGCTCGCCAGGCTACGGGCTCTGCAGACACAGGGATCAACTTCGCCACAGGAAGGTCGGCAATAGGCCTTTTACTGCTTCTCTTCGTACTTCAGGTAGAGCGGGATCTCCGTCCCGTCCTTCACCAAGCTGTATTGCGAGCGGTAGTACTTTGAAAGCTGCTCATCGACGATACGGTAGGCGAACTGCAGGCCCTTGGTGAACTGACTGGGCGGAACCAGCTCGTAGCCCTGGGAGAGAAGGAGGGGTTCGGGCACGAACTCGTAGCCGCGGGCGAAATAGCGCTCCATCGCGGCGAGATTCACTGCCACGTCTGGGCGCGGCCCTTTAAGGTGGTAGCCTGCTTCAACCAGGGCCCGCAACTGCTCTGCGTGTGCGATCGGGGAGAGCGCGGCGGTTGGTTCTGTCTGCTTGTCAGCCATCAGGAGTCTCCGCAGGTTTGTGGGTATCAACACCATCTTTCGCTTTGTGGCAGAGCAAATTTAGCCCACCCTCGGAAGAAAATCAAGGCCAAAACGTAAACCCAGGGAGGTCAGGTAAGAACTCCCCACTCCTCTGTCGTCGTCCCACGGATTGCCACAGCTCGGTTCCGTTTTTCTTACCCCCACGCCATTCTCTACCTTTGCTCCCACGGGTGAAAGTTCTCGCCGCTCCACATCCCGAGCATGATGCACTCCCTGTCACGCTGTGCCTCTCAAGGACGCCTCCGTCAAAAGGTACTGGAGCTGGAAGTTCATCTGCTCCCCTGACGCCAAGAAAACCAGTCCTTTCGCGCGCTTGGTGGAAGAAGGCTCTGGCCACCCCAGGGTTCGAGGGCTCAGTCGAGAGCTTCCATCGGCGCATAGAACCAGCTGTACACCGTCGAGCTCTTCCTTTTCGAGAAGGACCTGTTGGACAAAACCGGTACCAACACCATCTCCTACCACTTCATGCCCGTAGCGGTCTGCCGCACCAAGTCCCTACAAGCCAAAGCGCCCAGCGGTCTGGCTGGATTGCGCTTGGTCCCACTGATCATTCTCGACGCGAGACCGCGGTGGCTTCAGCAGTCGTCTCCGGCCCACCCCCTCAAGAAGCAAAAGCACCCATCCCCGAGCTCGTCAAGTGTTCGCAAACGGAGGCGACTGGCGCGAGCACGGTGGGCCACCGGCCCCAACTGTCTCCTTGCCAAGCAACGGGAAGTCCCCGACCATGGCCCAGGGCGCTGCTCAGCGACGCCCATAAGGCTGCGGTGCCCTTTCGTCCAATCTCTATTTTTCTCGGTCACGGGAAAGGCCTTGCCCGACGGGATCGGTCCTGACCCACCAACCGTGGTGACCATCCAAAGCAAAGGGGCTGGTCGCTATCTGACCAGCCCCTCGTTTCCGCAGCCGCGAGCGGGCTACCTGTAAGTGATCGTCAAGCCAGCGTTGAAGGTGCGCGGCAGCCCAAAGAACACCTCGGCATCGTCCGCATCGTGGTCCTTGTCCCAGGCGTTGTACGCGCTGTTGTCGGTGGCATCCTGTATGTACTCGGTGTCCAGCGCGTTGAACACATGGGCAAAGAGCTGCAGTCCCACCCCACCAAACCGGAAGGGCAGATCGTAGGTGAGGTGGAAGTCAAGCACGCCGTAGTCTGGCGCACGCCAGCTCTGCTTGCGGTCGGCAGGATTGGTTCTGCCCAGCGGGTCCCAGTCGGCGTAGTGGCGCATGTAGTAGCGATAGACGGCCTGTGCTTGCAGTCCCCGGAGTGGGAACACCGATCCCACGAGGGCGAACTGGGTCTGCGGCGCGTCGCCGACCTTGAGGCCTTTGACATAGAAATTGTACGCGACGTCCTGGGCTCCGCCGGTCGTGTAGTCCTTGTAAACACCGGAAACGTCTTTGAGGTACTTCCAGTCGCCGACGGACGCGGAGCCCTCGATGCGGAATAGCTGCATCGGCTGGAAGGAGGTTTCCAGCTCCACACCCTGGTGGCGCAGATCAATGCCCTGGATGAAGATAATGCCCTCGGTGCCATCCGGGTTGGTCACCTCGCGCGGTACCGAGCGGTCCATCCAGGTGGTGTGGTAGAGGTTGCCGCGCACCACCAACCTGCCGTCCATGGCCACGTAGTTGACGCCGGCCTCTACCGAGGTGAACTTTTCGTTCTTTGGATCGGTGGCCTTGGTGCCTGTACGGTCGTTAATCACGTTGTCGAAGATGGGCACCTTCTCCACATAGCCGGCGTTGGCAAAGGCGTCCAGTTGTCTGGTGAAGCGATAGCTCGCACCGCCCTTCACCTGGTACCCGGAGATCCAGTCGGTATTCGCCTTTAGCTCGCCGCCTGTAGCCGGGTCCTTGCGGAAGTGGTTGGTGTAGCTATACTTGATGGTGGAATAGCCGCCCATACCATAGGCGGTCACCGCTCCCCGCGCGTATTCCGCTTGGCCAAACACACCTGCCCAGTCCACGGTGTTGGTAAAGTCATAGTCGATCTTGTCGCCCAGTTTGCGCTGCTTCTGGGCATCGGTCCAAAAGTCGGAGTGGGTCGCGTAGAAGTATTCGCCGCCCAGCAGGTCGCGCACTTCGCGATAGTGCTTGATCTCGGCGGTGCGCCAATCAACGCCGGCGGTCAACTTCACTGGGGCGCTGAGTTGATACGTCACCTTGGAGATCGCCCCGATTGTCCACTGGGTATTGACGCTGTTGCGCAATATACCCTTCGAGCCTGTGGCACTGGCTTTGTTGTTGGCGATGGTGGCATCCCAGTCTGGGGTGCGCGTCGGCGTCGTTGTGTTCCATTTGATGGACCCAAATGTGCCCGTGCCGCCGCCCTTGCCGCCGGAGTAGTACACCGTGCTCAGCAGTCCCAACTTCTCGGTGAGCTGCGAGTACCAGTTCAGGTTGACCAGTGGTTTGTGGTAATAGTTCTCGCGCTCGTTGATGAAATTGGGGTTGTAGCGCTCGTGCGTCTTGCCGTCCCAGTACTGCAGGCCCGTGTAGGAAGAGCTCACCGGACCCCAGTTCTGGTTGTA
This sequence comes from Calditrichota bacterium, assembly GCA_014359355.1. Taxonomy (NCBI): domain Bacteria; kingdom Pseudomonadati; phylum Calditrichota; species Calditrichota bacterium. The sequence goes on from JACIZP010000014.1 coordinate 5,506, forward strand.
CTTGCGTCCCTGCTTCGCTTCGAAGTACTTCGTGAGCGCGGCCTGGTCGTAGTCGCTCAGCTTCTTGGCAAAGTCGGCGCTGTAGACGCCGATGTTCTGGCGGAAACTGTTTTGGCCGTGCCTCTGCGGGGCGCCCAGCGCATAGAGCTCCAGCCTGTTCTTCGGGTTGACCTGCCAGCTGGCGCCGAAGTAGTAGGCCCAGGCATCGGTCCAGGTCTTGTCGATGACCCCATCGCCGACCTTGCGCACTGCGCCGGCGCTGAAGGCGTACTTGCCCGCGATCAGGCCACTGTTGGCAATGAGGGTCGACTTCAGGAAGCCATCATTGCCTACTTCCTGCTTGAACCTGACACCCAGCTCCGTGGCCGTAGGGTCGGTGATGATGTTCATGGTGCCACCGATGGACGGGGTAGCCAAATTGACGGCGCTCAAGCCGCGCTGTATCTGGATCGAGGAGGTGGCATCTGCGACGCCATCCCAGTTGGACCAGTACAGCCAAGCGTTCTCCATGTCGTTGACCGGCACGCCGTTGATCATGATGGCGATGTTGCGCTGGTTAAAGCCGCGCACGTTGACCCGCGCGTCACCGGCGCCGCCGCCCTGCATGGTGGCGTACACACTCGGGGTCGTGTTCAGCACCAAGGGAATATCCTGGGAGCCAAGTCGTGCCTCCATCTCCTCCTTGCGCACGTCGGTGAAGGCCACCGGCGTCTCGCGGATCTTGGCACGGTCGGCCAGCACCATAATGGTGGCCCCGGAGATGACCTCAGGCTCCAACTCCACCTCGATGCGCGTGGTCAGATTCGCCTGCACCGCCACTTCGACAAACGCCGTGCGGTAGCCGATGTAGCTGACACGCAGTTGGTGCGTCCCCAAGGGCGCCTTGGGGATCACGAACTCCCCTGCCAGGTTGGTGGCCGCACCTACGACGGTCCCCTGCAACACCACGTTTGCCGCAGGTAGCGGGGCACCGGTTCGCGCATCGGTGACCCTGCCCACCACCCTGCCGCTTTGCGCCAACACCAGCCCCGGCACACTGGCCACCAGCAGCAGAGACACAACAACCAGCAGTTTGCCCTTCATACACTCCCTCCAGGAATGGTTGTCTTCCTTTCGCACTGGACCGGCATGCACGTCGGTTCACTTGGTCCATCAACCCCAGCACCCAGAGGCCTCCCTGGCGACGGGTGACTTCCGTCGACCCGCCCTCTCCAACCTCTGGCCCCCCCGGCAAGGGCACGATTCCGCCTCCTCAAACGGCTTGGAGAGCAACCTAGGCTCTATCCGCTCGCGCCAGCCTTGCCGTTTCGCACTTGTCAAAGAACAGAACCGCCCCGTGGTACGCTTCGATCCAATGCGCTCCTCCATCCCGAAAAGCCAACGAGCTCCTTTGCTCGGCTCGCTTCCTTCCGGACGCCGGCAAATATAGCGATTCTCTGGCAAGCAGTCAAGGCCGAAGTTCTACATGTCGACGATGGCGCGACGACACAGGCCACATGTTGAGCAGGCAACTTCGGGCACAACTCGACAACAGCCCGGGCGAGATCCCTTCAGGGTTGCTCAACTGGGAGGTCTGACTCTGAGACTGAGAAACGGAAGCGGCGAATACGGTGCGCATCGGCCTCGGCAACATACACCACATTGTCGTTGGACACGAACAGCCCCCGCGGCCGGGCAAACACCTCCTGCCCAAGCCCGGTTTTCCCCAGGGAAGCAGGATGGCCGGCTCTGCCCCCCTTGTTGAAGAACTTGTAGACCCTGCCGGCCTGCGTGTCGGCCACAAAGATGGCGCCGTCCTGATCCAACGCCACGTCGTACGGCCCGACAAAGCGGTTGAGATCCATGATCGGGTGCTGGTACAGCGTGTAGGCCGAGGTGTAAAAGTCCCCCTGCTTCTTTAGTTTCTGCACCAAGAAGTTGCCACCCAATTGGGTGAAGTAGATGTTGCCTTCGCCATCGACGGTGAGGCCGCGTGGGTTGTCCACCGTGCCCGCGCCTGAGCCGTACGTTGCCACCTCGCCGTCGTAGACCCCCTTGAAGGTCGGGTGGACTCTGCCGTTGCGCAGCCGAGCCCTGCCACTGACCACGATGCGCAGGCGGAGAATGCGGTTGTACCCCTTGTCGGTCAGGAAGACGGTGTTCGAGGCAGTTGGGCCAAAGGCCACCCCTTGAAAACTGGTCTTGCGCCCCTCATCCACGTAGAAAGGGTGAATCCCCAGCACTGAATCAATGATCGCCCGCTCGCCCGAGAATTTGCCCGTAACGCCGGCGATGGAATCCACCTCCTCCCGGTGCAGGTACTGGTTCCACACCCAGACGGTCTTCCCCCCGGTGACAATGAGCAGGTTCAGCTTGGCGTCGATATCGACGGCCAGAGGCCCCGGCACCGGCGCGATCTGGTCCAAGCCATGCTCCCGGACGAGTTGGCCAGCAGTAGTGAGCACGAACACCCGGTCGTTGGCGCTGTCCGCGACAAAGAGGTAGCCGTCATCGCCAATGGTGATGTCCGTGGGCACCATGGGCTGCGGCGCAAAATAGCCTATCGTCTCCGCATCCCACACGGGATTCAAAGGGATGTAGGAAGTGTCGCTGGCGCCGAAGGAGCGCGCCACAGTAGTGACCGCCGGCAGGGGCATCTTGCGTCCACAGCCAGCCAGCGCCAGCAGGGCGCACAGGGCCGCACCGAGCAGGTACCGCACCCTCAGTGTGCGCCTCTCAAAAGGCCAAGCTGAAGGTGAATTGATGGGTCGAGCCAAGATGGGCAAAGTCCTTGTATGCATAGTCCAGCACCGCACGAGCCCCGGCCACAGGGAGCAACAAGCCGGCACCCAGGGTGAATCGCTCTTCGTCAAAGTTGATCCGATACCCGCCCCGCACATGCAGCCGCTGCAGCACCTCCAAGTCCAGGCCGACCACGGCGTTTTCCACATTGTCCATGGGATGGTTGACTTGCATGGCCGCGGTCAGCGTGTAGTGCTCCGTCGTGTACAGGTCACCTGCTACGCCCACACGGAACGTGGTAGGCGGCGCAAAGGCTTCGTAGGGCTGCTCCACGAACTCGCCTTGCGTGTTTTTCTTCAGGAACGAGCCACGCGCCTCCAGATCAGGCCCGAAATTGACAAGGCTCACGGCAAAGCGGACCTGGCGGTAGCCGGTCCAGTAGAAAGTCCCAAGGTCGATCATCCACCCACCCATGCGCACGTCGGCCAGCACCTCATCCACGTACTTTAGGGACAGGCCAAAGGAGAAGCGGTTGGTCATCTTCCGCGCGTAGGTGAAGGCGGCAAAGCTATCCTGGAACCGGAAGTACTCGCCGGTCCCAGTAGGGTAGTACTCGTTGGTGACCTCCATGTCGGCCATGTGCAGCATGCCGAGGCTCACGCCCAACGTGCCGATGCGCGGCAGATGGTGCACGTAGCCGAGGAATTCGTACTGGATGTCCGCCGGCCATTCGATGTGGCTGAGGGCCAAACTATTCGTCGCTAACTGTGCCGCGCCCGCGGGGTTCCAGTAGAGTACGGTGGCGTCGCCAGCCAGGGCTGTGCCGGCTCCACTCATCGCCACCGCCTGCGCCCCAACTTCGATTTTCAGAAAGGTCCCAGAGGCTGTGCCGATGCGCTGCCCGCCGAGGAGCTGAAACGCCGCCTGGCCATGCACCTGCGCCGTGCAGGCGGCCAGCAGCATAGCGGCCACGATCACCCCTTGCCAATGTCTCTCTTTCTGCCTGGACATGCAAAACTCGGCGCAAGGATTCAGAATCTCACCCCAACGCCCCAACGAACCGTGCGCGGCCAGCGGTATTTCGACGGATCGTAGATGGGGTTGGGATTCGGGTTGATGTCGCGCGTGTAGCTCTTCGTCAAAATATCTCCGGGCCTGTATTCCCGGCCAGTATAGGGATTGATAATACGCGGGATCAACGCGTTCAAGGCATTCTCGATTTCCACCTGGAAATTGACCTCTATCCCCTTGAAGCGGAAATACTTGTAGCCGCGCACGTCGAGCTGGTGCCAGGTGGGGGCAAGGTGCGCGTAGGGATGGGCAGTGTCGTAGATCTCCCGCTCAAGGTCGATGAGGCGCGTGTAGCGCTTGCCCGATTCCAACTCCCAGTGCGTGTTGATGCCCCACTTTTCCGGCAGGCGCCAACCCAAGAGGCGGAACCCC